>JAFMRP010000725.1 GCA_017354095.1 Ktedonobacteraceae bacterium | reverse complement strand
CCATAAGCCTCTCTCAACCCCAACCACCAACCAGTTCGAACTTGACAACGTCTTTGAAGTCGTGCAGCGATTCGAGCGTCTCTTCCATCGTCAGGGGTTGCTCTTTCCCACGTTTCCATGCAACTCGCTCCTGAGTGCCAAGGACCAGGTAATCGTTGCCAACAACTTCCGGCTGGTGCGCAGCGAAGTAGGAGGTCAGAAAACCCTCGATATCGTCTTGATGGGCGATAAGCAGGTCGCAGTGAGGACAATAGCGGCATGTTTTGTTGAGAGAGAGCAGGTACATGGGGTCTATATGGACCATGAGTGGCAGTTTCCGCTGGCGCATTTTCTGGCCGCACTGTGGGCAATTGGTGAAGCGCACATCCTGGTATGGATTAAGAAAGAAGCGATACTGCGGAGGTTGTTTGCCAAACTGTGGCAGTTTTTTTTGCTTTTTCTGGCCAGCCATTGGTACGTCGCTGCTCCTTTCAAATGGTAATTCATGAGATTTATTCAAATACGCCCTTCCTGAGCATTATAGCATGCGTGGGAAGTGATGTACTTGTTCGTGGCAACGGGGAGGTGATATGGTAGTAGAAAGGAGGGAAAAACGCGTTATGCCTCAAGAGAAAAATGTCCGTTCCATTCTCACATCCGCGGATACTGCTCGATTGCCGATACGCGAGCGTGCTGGCCTGGTGATAGAGGCGAGAGATGCTGCCAGCGCGATCAGCAGGATACGGGAGGCAGAGCAGGCCGGAGTGCAACAGGTCTGGATGACGCAGTCGGTGGGCGCGTTCGATACCCTGACGCTTTTTGCGGCTGCGGCTGCGCAAACAACGAAGATTCGCCTGGGCACATCGATTGTGCCAATCTATCCGCGCCATCCGCTGGTGATGGCGCAGCAGGCGATGACCGTGAATACGATCGCGCCGGGCCGTTTGCAGTTGGGAGTGGGGACCAGCCATCGACACGTGATGGAAAGTATGTATGGGCTGGCTATGACAGCGCCACTGGCGTATTTGCGAGAATATGTCGAAGTGCTGCGCCAGGCGATATGGGGGGAGCGTGTGGACCATCAGGGAAGATTTTTCAAGGTTGCCACCGCTCTTCCACGCCCGGCGCAGATCCCGATACTCGTCTCAGCGCTGGGCGAGAAGGCCTTTCACCTGGCCGGAGAAATCGCTGATGGCGCCATCTCATGGATGTGTCCGGTACCCTATCTACTCGATACAGCGCTGCCGGCTTTGCGGGCGGGAGCCCAGGCCCGGCATCGTCCAGTACCGCCGCTGGCAGCGCACGTTCCGGTAGCGATGAGTACCGATGAGGCAGCGATAGAGAAGGCGGCCATACCGCGCATCTCATTCTACACAAAGGCGCCATTTTACGCGCACATGTTCGCGGCGGCAGGATTTCCTATTGCTGAGGACGGTAGTGGCATTACCGAGCTGGTCAAAGCGCTGGTCGTGTCAGGTGATGAAGCGCAGGTGGAGAAGCGTTTGCGTGAACTGCTCGCGAGCGGCCTGGACGAGCTGGTGTTGCTGCCGGTGCCGGTCGTGGACGAGGCACGCGAGCGGATGCAGTTGATGCAGGTAATGAGTTCGCTCTAGGTGAAAAAGTGCTGGCCCCGTCCGGGGGGTGCGGAACGGGGCCAGCAATGAGCGAGGTTAGATGTCGAGATTGGCGCTTTTGGCGTGGCTTTCGATAAAGCGTTTGCGGGGAGCAACCTCGTCACCCATCAGCATGCTGAAGGTTTTGTCGGCCTCGCGCGCTTCTTCGATGGTGACGCGCAGGACGGTACGTTTAGCGGGATCCATGGTGGTTTCCCAGAGGGTCTCGGGATTCATCTCGCCCAGACCTTTATAGCGACCGATCTCGGGCTCTTTGCCGTTGTGTGCCGCACTGTATTCGGCAACGAGGGCATCACGCTCTTCGTCGGTATAGACATAGTGAATCTGTTTGCCCATTTTGACATGGAACAGCGGCGGCTGCGCGATATAGAGATGGCCATCCTCGATGAGGATCTGCATGTGACGGTAGAAGAAGGTCAGCAGCAGGGTGCGAATGTGAGCGCCATCGACATCGGCGTCACACATAATCACGATGCGGCCGTAGCGCAGTTTGGCCTTATTGAAGTTTTCACCAATGCCAACACCAAGGGCCGTGATAATATTTTTGACCTCGTTATTGTTTAGAATTTTATCCAGGCCCACGCGTTCAACATTGAGAATTTTACCGCGCAGCGGCAGGATGGCCTGGAAGTGGCGATCTCGCCCCTGTTTGGCCGAGCCGCCAGCCGAATCACCCTCCACGAGGTAGAGCTCGCAGCGGTCGGCCCGGCGCTCGCTGCAGTCGGCCAGTTTGCCTGGCAGCGTAGAGTCGAGAACGTTTTTACGCTGGATCAGATCGCGCGCAGCGCGGGCGGCCTCACGCGCCCGAGCGGAGGTGAGACACTTCTCGATGATCGTTTTGGCCTCGCTGGGCGTCTCTTCGAGGTAGCGTGTGAGCATCTCGGCGGCAATATTTTCGACAATAGGCCGCACCTCGGCATTATTCAGTTTAGACTTCGTCTGGGCCTCGAACTGCGGATTGGGAATTTTGACGCTGACAACAGCGGTGAGACCCTGGCGCACGTCGTCTCCGGTGAGGTTGCCATCCTTCTCCTTGAGCAGATTGGCTTTGCGCGCGTAGTCGTTCAGTGTACGGGTGAGGGCGCTGCGGAAGCCGGTGATGTGCATACCACCATCGATAGTATTGATGCCATTGGCAAAGGAGAATTCGGTGCAGTTCCAGCTATCGTTATATTGCAGGGCAATCTCAACTTTTACGTTGTCAATTTCGCGCACGATGCTGACCGGACGGGCCTGAAGCTTGTTGCGGTTCTTATTCAGATGGCGCACGAAGGAGAGCAGGCCGCCCTCAAAGTAGAAGGTAGCTTCCCGGCCAGAGCGTTCATCGACCAGGCTGATCGTCATACCGCGATTGAGATAGGCCATTTCACGGAAGCGCTGCGCCAGGATATCGAAGCTGTAGTCGCGTGTCTCCATGACGGTGAGATCGGGCAAGAACATCGTTGTGGTGCCGCTTCCCTCAGTGGGCCCGATGGTCACCACCGGGGTAGTTGGCACCCCCCGTTCGTAGCGCTGGCGATAGAGGTTGCCATGGTGCTTGACGTCTACCTGGCACCACTCGGAAAGCGCGTTGACAACGGAGACGCCGACGCCATGCAAGCCGCTAGCGATCTGATAGCCCCCGCCACCAAATTTCCCGCCGGCATGCAGGACGGTCATGACCACTTCGAGCGTGGACATGCCGGGCCGCTGGTGATGTTCATCGACAGGGATGCCGCGGCCGTTGTCCTCAATGGTCACGGATTCATCGGCGTGGATAGTCACGGAGACCGTATCGGCTGCTCCGGCCATGACCTCGTCGACGCTATTGTCAACGACCTCGGTGATGAGCTGGTGCAGGCCGCGCTGGTCTGTGGCGCCAATATACATGCCAGGGCGCACGCGTACAGCTTCCAATCCTTCGAGGATCTGGATGTTCTGTCCGCTGTACGTGTTGCCATTGCCGGTCCCATCCTCACTGCCACTCGTATTCACATCATGATTGTTGAGAGCGTCATCATCAGAAATGTGCTCTGCCATTATTGATTCTCTCGTCTTTGCCATAGAACCTGTATAATCCTTTTAATCAACCTGAGACGCAAGGCTACCCTGACGGCGCCAAAAAAAAAGAAAAAATGCGGAGAGGAAGTACCCCTTAGAACTTGTCAGGG
>JAFMRP010000724.1 GCA_017354095.1 Ktedonobacteraceae bacterium | reverse complement strand
GCAGCGCCAGGTCTACAAAGGACATAGTTCTACGATCTACAGCGTCTCCTGGTCGCCCGACGGCGCGCACATCGCTTCTGGCAGCAGCGACGGCACAGTGCAGATCTGGGAACCATTGACTGGCCATCCAAAATTCACTTACACAGGCCACCAGGGTAGCTTTAGCTTCGGCTCTGTATACACGAGCATCTGGTCTCCCAACGGCACGCGCATCGCCTCTGGCGGAAGTGACAACGAAGTGCATGTGTGGAATTCAACCACAGGTAGCATCATTGCCAAATATACCCAGCATGACGATGACATTTATTCACTGGCCTGGTCGGCAGACGGCAAACGCATCGCTTCCGCCAGCTTCGATAAAACAGTGCGCGTATGGAATGTACCGGAGAACAGCAGCCAGCAGGTGACATCTTCATATACGTATACCGGCCACCAGGACTCGATCTATTCAGTCTCCTGGTCGAAGGACAACCAGTTCATCGCCTCGGCCAGCCTCGATAAAACAGTGCAGATCTGGAACCCTGACCAGAGCAATAAAGCGCCCTTTATTTACAAAAATCATCATGACGAGGTCTGGGCGGTCTCCTGGTCAGATGATAGCCATCGCGTTGCCTCTGGCGGCAAGAGCCAGCAGGTGCTCGTGTGGGAGGCTGTTTGATACACACAGCCAGGTGGTATCATTATAAAAGCTGTCGTGTTTACCCAGAAAAATATAGGAACATACTATGCCATTAAACGTAGAAAAAGCTCGCCAGGAGACACCCGGTTGCACTAACGTCCTGCACTTCAATAATGCCGGCTCCTCGCTCCCCTCTCAACCTGTCCTCGATACCACCATTGCCTATTTGCAGCTGGAAGCGCAGATCGGCGGCTATGAGGCCGCGGAACGCTCGCATGAGCAGATCGAACACACCTACGACGCAGCCGCGCAACTCGTCAGTTGCACACGCGACGAGATCGCGTTGATCGAGAACGCCACACGCGCCTGGGATATGGCCTTTTACTCTATTCCATTCAAGCGCGGTGACCGCATTTTAACAGCGATGTCAGAATATGTCAGCAACTACATTGCCTACCTCCAGATCGCACGCAAGACAGGTGCAGTCGTTGAACCGATCCCCGATGACCAATACGGCCAGGTCTCCATTGAAGCATTGCGCCATATGATTGATGAACGCGTCAAACTGATCTCGATTACGCATGTGCCAACCAGTGGCGGCCTCGTCAATCCCGTAGCCGAGATCGGTAAGGTCGCGCGCGAAGCCGGCATTCTCTATCTGGTGGACGCCTGCCAATCCGTGGGGCAGATGCCGATCAACGTGAATGAGATCGGCTGCGATATGCTTTCAACTACCGGTCGCAAATATCTGCGAGGGCCCCGCGGCACCGGCTTTCTCTATGTACGCAAAGAGGTCATAGAACGTCTGGAACCTCCGATGCTGGATCTGCATGCAGCAACGTGGGTTGCTCGCGATCGCTACGAGATCCGATCCGATGCACGACGTTTCGAGAATTGGGAGAAAAACTATGCCGGCATTATCGGCCTGGGCCAAGCCATTGACTACGCGCTGGAATGGGACCTTCACACCATCTGGCGGCGCATCAAAGACCTGGCCTATCAACTCCGCACTCGCCTGAGCCCCCTTCCCGGCGTGATCGTTCATGATCGCGGCATCACCCAATGCGGCATTGTGACTTTTACGGTCGAAGGGAAAGATCCTGAAACGATCAAACAACTGCTTGCCGAGCAGAAGATCCACGTCACAGTGGCACGGGTCAGCTCAACGCGGCTCGATATGGAAAATCGCGGTTTGACCAGTATAGTGCGGGCTTCGGTCCATTACTATAATACAGAAGATGAGGTCGAACGCTTCTGCACCCAGATTGAACGGCTGGCATAACGTTTAGACGAAGAAGTGCTCCCGGCAGCCCATCGGGGGCTGCCGGACAAGCCCTGCCCAGAGTCTGCCTGGACAATGGCATGCCAGAGCACTTACATAGGCTCGGGGGCGAAAAAGTGCATCGCTTGCCGGGGCGGGTTTAACTCGTCGGGAGCAATGCCCTGCAAGGTCTGATGCATGAGGTAGCGCTGCACTGCCTCGATATCCCCTCCGGCTTCGTAGAGCGCAATCTGGCGATCAGCACCGGTACCGCGAGGATCGGAGATTAACGAGTGCAGGTACAACACCTCGCGCTGAATTCCTAGCTCATCCACGACATCGTCGACAAACTCCAGTAGCTCATGGATGGCATCTCGCATGTTCAGACGACGGCGGCGCACAAAGTCAAGCACTTCAGCGTCCAGACCATAACGTACCGCACGCCACTTATTTTCCTCCAGGTAATCACGCTCAAGCACCGGTAGATGCTCCCCACGCTCATAGAGCCACGTGAGCTTGGCAACCAGCGCCTGGCAGAGCGCGGCCAGGGCCAGTGTATCCTCCAGCGTTGCCGGCATATCGCAAATACGAAATTCCAGCGTGCCATAGAAAGGATGCGGGCGCACATCCCACCAGATCTTCTTGGCATTATCAATACAACCCATCTCGATCAGATCCTGAACATAGCGCTCAAAGTGCCCGGCAGAGACAAAGAGCTCTGGCGTGCCACTACGAGGGAAGCGCCGCCAGACCACAGAACGATACGATTTGATGCCCGTCATACGCTTCATCCAGAATGGCGAGTTTGAAGAAAGCGCCAGCAGATGCGGCAACCAGTTGCGCACCTGGTTCATCAGCGCCACAGCCATCTCCTGCGACCCTAGCGAGACATGGATATGCAACCCAAAAACCATAACCGAACGACCCACATCCTGATACTCGGCTTCGATCTGGTGGTAACGCTCCTCGTCACTCAAACGATGCTCCCACCACAACGCTCCAGGATGCGTCCCGGCACTGATCAGTGCCAGACCCTCTTCGGTCAGGCAACGAGACAACGTAGCACGCGTTGCATAAAGCTCCTCACGCGCGGCCTGGATGTTCGGTAAAATAGTAGAGGCGTGCTCTACCATCGATTGCAATATTTCTGGCTTGATCCGCTGCTCACCAAAATAGACACCACACTTTTCCAACACGCGCGGAGAGACTGAACGTAGTTCACCAGTCTGGGCGTCGACCAGTTGAAACTCTTCTTCGATGCCGAGTGTGAAGCGCCTTTGCATGTCTCGTTCCTCCTGTATATTGGTCTGAGACAAAACTCTACAGAGTGTTATCTCTAGCTATATTACGTATCAGTATGATATACAGTTCCAGCCCCTCCCCCTGCCGGGCTATGCTTTCTCAACACACGATAATTTGGCTACATTATGCTTGACCTTTCCTGAATCGCCCCATTGCAACATTGCTTGACCTTTTCGACTTCCCCTGCTATTCTGCTTCAAGCAGCGACCTCCTCAGCATCCACGCGTCGAACCGCTTGAGAATACTGAATGTTGAGGATACCAAAGGAAACTATGCTATAATAGAAGAAGTTAATCTTAAGTAAGTTAGTCAACAATACAAGATTCTCCTCTTGAGGGCTTCCTGCTCAATGGCGAGAGCGTTCACGCATCCCTGGGGGGGATAGAGGGGGTACACCATGAGCAATTATCTCACAACCCTGGCTCAGCGCGTCATGATCTTTGACGGAGCCATGGGTACCAATATTCAACGCTACCAGCTCACCGCGCAGGACTACGGCGGACAGGCAACCGAAGGCTGCAATGAATACCTGCTCATTACGAAACCAACCGTGATCGAAGAAATCCAGGCCGGCTTCCTGGA
>JAFMRP010000723.1 GCA_017354095.1 Ktedonobacteraceae bacterium | reverse complement strand
TTTCACGTGAAACGAAAAGTGAGGCTGGTGCATATGCAGAGAGCATAGATTGGCTCTTTCTCTAGCTGTCATGAGAATGCTACACTTCTTGCAGATGGTTTTGTCTGATTGTCATTGGCAACTCGCCTGTAAACGTAACCATTAAAGCAGGTGCTTCAGACACCCAATGTGAAACTCATCTTTTTTTTCAAATGCAAGGATAATTGTATGATAACCAGCGAATCTGGCCCGCGGAGGCTCTACCTTATGCAGGTAGCAACAATGATCGTGGGTCCACTCACATTACCAGTTCCCTGCTATCTCATTCAGACCAGAGATGGTAAAAATATTCTGATTGATAGCGGTTTTCCTCTGAACTTCCAGCCACTGCCAAACACACCCGGACTACAGAGAATAGAGCACGGGAAGGGAGTAATTGAACAGCTGGCAATGATAGGTGTGAGGCCTTCTGATATTGATATCCTGATCTGTACACACTACGACGATGATCATGCGGGCAATCATGGGGCCTTCTCCAATGCCCGGTTCGTTGTACAACGCCTGCACCATGAAGTAGCGAGTGCCGGCCACCCTCGTTTTGCGCTCACTCGCTCCCAGTGGGATCAGCCTGTTTCGCGATACCAATTCGTCGATGGTGATACACAGCTGCTTCCCGGTCTTGACCTCATCGAGACCAGTGGGCATGTTCCTGGGCACCAGGCGGTGCTTGTTCATCTGCCCCAGACCGGCCCGGTGCTGCTCGCCATTGATGCCGTCGCCGTACAGACTCATTTCGCTGCTGATCGGTCAGTGGGTCCAATGGATGCTGACGGAGCGGGTGCCATTGCCAGCACGCGCAAGTTGCTTGACCTGGCCGAGAGGATGCATCCCTCCTTAATCATTTTCGGGCATGACGGTCCTCAATGGTCGGCGCTCAAACAACTCCCTGATTTTTTCGATTAATTGTACTGTTCGGACTGAGCAGTATAATAGTATTCGCCGTTATTAGATCAAGAAGGATGCGCTTGCAGAACAGTGCATTCTTCCTGGGGGTCCCGCGTTTCACGTGAAACGTTGATGTAGTGGGCATGACTACGAGAAATCCCAGAATAGGGCCAGGCAGAGGATCGTATTAGTGTGATCCAGGGTATGCTGATAGGTTTTGGTCACGACCCACTGGAGTGTTGCTGGTATGCCGATATCACGTATCGTGAGCCAGTCTGATTCGGTAAAGCGACGCAGTAGTGTGAGCTGTGCGGCGCGCAGGTATTGAAACTCCTGGAGCAGTTGATTGGTGCCCAGTGTCTGGTCGTGTGTTTTCCAGTCCTGGTTTTCGTTGAGTTGTGAGGTATCTGGTGCTGGACCGCCGAGCCAGTGGTGGAGGTAGGGTAGAGCACGATGTTGTTCGTAGTGAAGCAAGTGGAAGATATGGTGTGCGACACTCCACTCGCTCATCGCGGGTGGAGTAATTGTGTGGCGTTCTGGTGGTACCTGTTGGACCGCCCAGGCAAGGCCTTCGCCGCTGGCTTTGAGTTGATAGGTAAACCAGTCTGTTGTGTTCAATCAGGGGCCTCCTTGTAACGTTTCACGTGAAACAGCTATCCGAGGCCAGCCCCCGCAAGCAAAGGGCACGGGATTGGCAGTCGCGAGGGGTGGCACAAGGCATGTAAAAGGCCGGACCCGGCAAGAGAGGCCGAGAGCACGGGATCGTCGGGCGCGAGCCGGCTGGCCTCTGTATTCCGCCAGAAACGGTGGGCCTCTTGTCCAGACGGCCAACGCTGCTAGCGCAGCTACGAACTGCGTTCGTCAGGCCGTCTGTAAGGAATCTCACGCACCTGCGCTGCGCGCCATCTGGCGGCAAGGAAGACCCTTGCTATTCCGACCACCAACGCTGCTAGCGCAGCCTCTTGATAAGCCGTCAGAAACGGTGCTCGCGCACCTGCGCTTCGCGTCATCTGACGGAGAGGCGTGCGCGCTCCGCGCTCAGGTGGTCGGTAAGGAATCACCCGCAAGAGGTGGCCCTACATGTTGGGTGAGGGCAAGAGAGAGGTGAGGAAAGGGATGTCGGGTCCGGCGGGTTGCCTGCGGGCTCTCGCTAAAGCGAGTCTCTGCACTGAGGTTCAGTTGGGTCAGTAGGGGAAGGGGCTGCCTCTGGGTTCACATGCGTTGTCTGCAGACGCTCGTAAATAAATAGAGATCATCTATGTTCGGTTATTAATGTTCAGCAGGGGAGCAGCAATTCCCCCAGTGTGGGCGTTTCACGTGAAACATATGCCTCTATATGGCTGTATCGATGTTTCACGTGAAACGCATGCGAATGTTAGCTCTCTACCAGGACGGAGCGGACGAGGTTGGTGCCGAAGTGGTAGCCGATCTCCTGGTAGTCATTGATTGACCAGAGGGCCAGTTCGCAGCGTTTGCCCACCTCGATGCTGCCGATTGTGTCCTGCAGGCCGAGGGCGCGAGCACCATTGATGGTGGTCGCCAACAAGGCTTCTTCGAGCGACATGTGCATGGCGGACATGGCCAGACCGATGATGGCCTGCATATTCTCGCAGTAGCTGGTGCCGGGATTGCAGTCGGTGGCCAGGGCAACATGCAGGCCCCGGTCAATGAAGCGACGAGCCGAAGGATAGGGGCTACGCAGAGTGTAGGAGCAGCCGGGAAGGAGAGTAGCAACCACTCCTGAGTCGCGCATCGCATCCAGGTCTTCATCGCTGGCGAAGTCGAGATGATCAGCCGAGGTTGCGCCAAGTTCGGCGGCCAGGCGGGCTCCGCCCGATGCGCTGAGCTGATCGGCATGCAGCTTCAGCTGGTAGCCCAGTTCTTTCGCGCGGGTCAAGATGCGGCGGCTCTCTTCGAGAGTAAAGGCGCCTTCCTCACAGAAAACGTCGCAGAAGCGGGCCAATCCTACAAAGGAGGGCAGCATTTTTTCGGTCAGCACATCGATATAGGCGCTGCGCCGGTCGCGATACTCAGGAGGGATAGTATGTGCGCCGAGGAAGGTAGGAACGACACGCACCTTTTCGAGGCCCTGCAGGCCCTGTGCCACAGCTTCGTGAGCGCTCAGACCGTTGATGAGGCGCAAGCAGGTTTCTTCCGTAGTCACATCCAGGCCATAGCCGGTCTTGATTTCGACCGTGGTTGTACCATAGTCACGCAGCGTATTGAGGCGTTGGAGAGCAAGTTGGGTAAGTGTGTCCGAGCTGGCTTCACGTGTAGCCTGCACGGTAGCAAGGATGCCGCGTCCCTGAGCCAGTAGTTCACTGTAGCTCACACCCTGGCGGCGCAGGTGGAATTCCGCCGCGCGGCTACCGGCGAACAGCAGATGCGTGTGTGAGTCAACAAAGCCGGGAGTAATCACGGCGCCCTGGGCATCGATGATAGTAATGCTGTCGCTACGAGTTTCTTCATCTTGCTGAAACTCGTGTTCCTGGTCGTGTTCACGGCCAATCCACACGATCTTCCCATCGTGTACCGCGACGACGGCGTTCTCCAGCACCTGGAGGGGTCCACTCGCTTCATCTATCGGTTGCTGAGCAATGGTAACCAGCTGGCCGATGTTGCGTATGACGGTATCGGCCAGCAAGGGAGTTGGAGATTGAGATGGATCTGACTGCATGCGCGGTCTCTCCTTTACAAATTTTCGCTCTTTCTACAGGTTATAGCACAATTGAGTCACGAGGGCAATGCAAGGGGTTACGTTTTCATTTTTCACGGGGGGGTGAGGAATAAGATTTCCACTCGGATCGGCCCTCCGGGCCTCATTATGTATTTTATTGTCGTGGCGTTT
>JAFMRP010000722.1 GCA_017354095.1 Ktedonobacteraceae bacterium | reverse complement strand
GTTCTCGTAGGAGAGATGGCCAACGGAAGCGGAGAGTACGCCAGACACCTGGCGGTAGGCCGCGACCAGTCGATCGGGCGCGAGCGTGCTCTCCTGCTGCATCGGCCCGCTAAAGTCGGCTCCGGCACGATAGTCGACCAGGTCATATTCGCGCTGCGCCTGCGTAGCCGTAAACACCAGCGAGAAGAGCGCGAACGTGATAGTGAAGACCAGCAGCAGCGCCGTGCGCATCGCCTGCCGCGGCGCTCGCGCCATCACGACCAGCGAGAGCAGTGGCACAATGCCGCGCCTGCGCGCCGCCAGGATGGTTCCCAGTCGCAGCAGCAGCGGAAAGCAGCGCAGGTAGAGCAGGACCCCCGCCAGCGTCAGCAGGGTCGCGGCCACCAGCATGCTTGGTCCCGCCAGCAGCACCTGCAGCTGCGGATCAATGCTGCCCGTCCAGAGCAGGTAGTGATAGAAACCGTACACCAGCAGCCCCAGCAGACCCAGCACGACATCGACATAGAAGCGCTGCCAGAGTGGCCGCTGCGTCGCCGCCGTCGTCTTCGTTCCACTGCCCAATGTGCTGCTCCTGAGCGTCCGCCAGACCGACACGCTCATGGCCGCGACCGCGATCAGCATCGTGGCCAGCAGATACCAGCGCAGGTCCAGGGCCACCGCCAGCACATTGGTCGACAGGGCGTCAAGCGCGCTCTGGTCGCTGAGTGGGAAGAGAAAGCGGAACAGCACACGCACGGTCAACATGATCAGCGCGGGACTCACAATGAGCGCGATCAGGCCGATGATCAGGCTCTGCGTCACAAAGGTGCCGAAAATCTGCCCAAAGCTCGCGCCGCGATGACTGGTCAGCACAATCGACTCGGCCTGGCGCAGCACCAGAATCTCGGTCATGACGCTGATGAAGAGCAGGATCAGTCCCAGCATCAAGATCGTCAGCATGATTACCGGCACCTGGGATGTGGAGTTTTGATCGAGGCCATCCTGCAACAGCTCTTTCAGGCCGTTGTTCGCCAGCGAGACATCCGTGATAAAGGGCTCGTTCGTGATCCTGGTGGGCAGGTCGGAGGAAAGCTGCTGGAACTGCCGCTGGACCTGGTCCGTGTTCGTGCTGGTCACGGCCTTTTCATCAAACGGGTAGTACCAGTGATATTCGGCGCTGAAGTTAATCGATTGGCCCGGATGCGCCCGGGCCAGCCGGTCAAATGTGGAGAGCAGGTCGGCATTCGAGACCAGCGCCATATTGGTCGTGACGCCCGTTTGCGAATTGATAGAAACATCAAACGAGTCGCCGTGCCAGTAATCTTCAAAAGGGGCATTGACGGAAAAAATACCCACCACCGTCAACTGCACCGGCATTGGCTGGGCCGCGCCACTCCTGCTCGTAAAAATGGTCAACGTTGAGCCAACCTGAACATTCAGCGAAAAGGCGTTGCCCTGAGTCAGCGCGATCTCCAGGCCGTTACTGTTCGCCTGTGGCAGCCGCCCCTGCACGAGCTTGATATGTGGACCAATATGCCCAAAATCGTAGCCATGCAGCAGGAAAAAATGCTGCGGAATGACACGGTTATGCTGAAATATCGCCAGGTTATGTAGAGAAATAGTGCTGTCCGGCGCGGCATGGAAAGCATCCCCGGCTATCTGCTGGTAGCCCTGCGTCAGGCGTTGGGTCGCCTGCTTAATGGCCGGAGCGGAAACCACCTGCGAATCGGCCTGCGCGAATGAATACTTGCCAAAGAGGCCGCTATTGATCGCGCTGCGTATCCCGGCTGTGGAGTTCACCTGCGAGAAGAGCGGTAGAGAGCAGACCAGCACCACCGCGGCAATCATCCCCACAGTGATCAGCAGGAAGAGCCGCCAGACGTGCCGTATGTGCCAGAGCGCCTGGGTGAAAGTTGCGGCGGCGGGAACCAGGCTTCCCCTGCGCGGCGTCGTTAACCCGTGTGTAGACAATGGGATCCCTCTTCTATTGTTGCGTTGATCTTTGTGAAAGGCCCTCCGAACAGCGCTACCCCAACAGCTTTATTGTGTCATTGCCTCCAGTTTTATGTCAATCAAGAGGGATACTATGATCGACGCTCCGGTGCGGCAGATTGCGACCTATGAGCTCAATAATTCCACAAAATAACGGCACCGGTCTCCGCGTACCACCGACTGTGAGAGCTCCACGCGTTGTCCATCGGCCAGCAGGCCAATACGTTCCAGGTACAGCGCTGGCGAGCCTTCTGGCACATCGCTGCATGGTTCGCTAGCGAACATCATGCTATATTGCTAGCATTCTAGAAGATGATGTGCTATGCTTGAAATCAGTAATGACGTCATTTCACTGCGAACGAGCCAGACATGATATCAAGGAAGGTTGAAATCTTTTGAGCAGAAACTGGTTACGAGACTACACCATTCTGGTGTTAAGACTGAACAAGGCTATTGAATCGCGCACACAGTACGAGTATGTAGAGGAATACCAGCCGCCGGAATGGTATGAACAGGTGCAGCATGAGCCCGTGCAGCCAGCAGAGGCCCTGGTACGCGACTCCCAGCGGTTGCTAGATACGCTGCCCCAACAAGATTTTGAGCCGCAGCGCTCAGCCCACCTGGCGAAGCAACTTCGCGCCCTTGAAACGGTCGCCCGCCGTTTGCAAGGAGAGCGTTTTTCGCTCCAGGAGGAGGTCTGGCGCTGCTTCGATCTCCACGTGGACTGGCTGCCCGAGAGCATTTTCGAGCAAGCACATGCTCTCTATGATGAAACACTGCCCGGCAGCGGCAGCCTGGCGGAACGCTTCCAGCAGTTGAAGAAGTCCTTGACGCTGCCACCAGAGAAAGCGCACTTGCTACCCTCTTTTCTCCAGCGTGCCCTGATGGAGACAAAGCGTCGCACGCAGGCCCTTGTCCCCTTGCCCGCTGACGAGCAAACAGAGATCCAGACTATCACCGATCAGCCTGTAAGGGCCGTAGCCTGTTATCTGGGGAACCATCGCGCGCGCATCCATCTCAATCCCGCCGTACCTTTTCCTCTTTCTGATCTCTTCTATGTGCTCTGTCATGAAGGATATCCCGGCCATCTTGCAGAAGCCATGCTCAAAGAGGAGGCCCTCGTCCAGCAGCGAGGATATCTCGAACAACGGGCGAGTTTGCTTTACACGCCGCCGTTTGTGATCAGCGAAGGACTCGCGCTCCTTGCCCACGAAATGGTCTTTGCACCTGGAGAAGCCGAGCGGTGGCTGGCCGAACATATCTATCCAGAGGCGGGTATGAACCCGGTAAACTGCGACCTGACGAAGGTCCAACGTGCCACTGATCTCTTGTTCGGCGTATGGTGCAACGCTGCCTGGTTGTTGCGAGAAGGACGCCCGGACACGGAAGTGAGAAGCTATCTAATGCGTTACACACTCATGAGTGAAGAGGAAGCCTATCGTGCTCTGGCATCATTGCAACGCCCATTCCACGATGCCTATATTTTCACCTACTTCCATGGCCGCCAGCTGCTGGAAGCGATCCTGCAAGGACCACAACGGCAAAAGCGCCTGCACCGCCTGCTTACCGAGCAGTTCGCGCCTTCCGATCTGCGCGAGGGGAAACTCTAAAACCATGCTATACTAAAGACACCAATAGCATGCACAGGAAGAGCATTGAAGCAGCAGATTAAGGAGATCTCAGCGTTTCCTACCATGGACAAGATAAAAACCGAACGTTGCGCCCTGAGCTTTAGCGGCGGGAAAGATTCCATCCTCGCGCTCGACCGCGCCCTACGCGCTGGCTACCTGGTCGATTACCTG
>JAFMRP010000721.1 GCA_017354095.1 Ktedonobacteraceae bacterium | reverse complement strand
GATGCCCGGCTCCATCGGCTGGATCAACGGTGAGCACGATATCCGGAGCGACCGGCGGCTCCTCAGGTACAGGAAAATAGATATTTTGATACACCTGTCCCGCCTTACCGCTGCTGCTCAACTGCGTGCGAAACAGCAGCAGCAGGTTCATTGAGAGCGCGCTGTGCTCCGGGCTGGAGCCGGTCATATCATAGACCCGACCCTCGATATATTCATAGTGATAAGGGCTTTCTCCGCTCACCAGGCGCTCAAAAGCCTCAAAGGTCATAGGAATGCTCTGCGGCATAGACCAATTATTCCTTCTCAAGCAAAGAATCGTTCAACAAACACCGGTAATCTCGGCAAAACCTGGGAAATCAGCTTTGTATGTCCACTGCCCCTGTGGCGGGCCGGGAACCCAGTCAGCCAGCGCCACTACAGACACCCGCCTTTCTGATGTTGTTGTCATAATCTGCCCTGCCTTTCAGCAAGAAAAGCGTATCAGCGCCGTTGATAAGCATAGCATATCACAACAGCGCAAACAACACGGCCCCCTCTCGTTCAGTCTGGGATAGAAAACGATGATATAATGAGGACGTACCTCTACATATTTCTTGCTAGCGGAGGAGAAAACGATGGCAGCACAAGAGCATACAAGCGACCAGTACACTCCAAAAAAAGAGAATAAGTTTAGCTTTGGTCTCTGGACGGTCGGCAACCGGGGCCGCGACCCCTTTGGCGACTTTGTACGCCCGGAACTCGATCCTGTCTATAGCGTGAAGAAGCTCTCCGAACTCGGCGCATGGGGCGTCAGCCTGCACGATAACGACCTCGTCCCCTTCGACGCGACTCCACAGGAACGCGATCGCATCGTGCGCGACTTCAAGCAGGCGCTCAGCGATTACGGCATGGTGGTCCCGATGGCCACAACCAACCTGTTCTTCCACCCCGCCTTTAAAGATGGCGCGTTCACCTCGAACGATCCAAAGGTACGCGCCTTCGCCCTGCAAAAGACGATGCGCGCCATCGATCTGGGCGCCGAGTTGGGCGCGAAGGTCTATGTTTTCTGGGGCGGACGCGAGGGCGCCGACGCTGAGGCCAGCAAAGATCCCGTGACGGCCATCAAACGCATGCGCGATGCGCTGAACTTCCTGTCAGCGTACAGCATTGACCAGGGCTATAACCTGCGCTTCGCCCTCGAACCCAAGCCCAATGAGCCACGTTCGGATATCTATTTCCCGACCGTGGGCCATATGCTGGCCTTCATCTACACGCTCGACCATCCCGATATGGTTGGCCTGAACCCCGAGGTAGCGCACGAACACATGGCGGGCCTGAATTTCGTCCACGCCGTGGCCCAGGCCATTGAGGCTGGCAAGCTGTTCCATATCGATCTGAACGATCAGAAGGGGCCGCGCTTCGACCAGGATCTGCGCTTCGGCAGCGAAAATATCAAGAGTATGTTCTTCTTGATCCGCCTGCTGGAACACTCCGGCTATGATGGCGCGCACCACTTTGACGCGCACGCGCTGCGTACCGAAGATGAGCAGGGCGTGTGGGATTTCGCGCTCGGCTGCATGCGCACCTACAATATGCTCAAAGCCAAGGTGCAGCGCTTCGATGCCGATCCCGAAGTCCAGCAGCTGCTCCAGGCCATTAATAGCAGCGATGGCACCTATGAGCCATTGTTAAGCGGCGGCTACAGCCGGGAGAGCGCGCGCCAGCTCAAAGAAGCCCGGTTCGATATCGCGGCACTGGCCCAGCGTGGCCTCGGCTACGAGCGGCTGGACCAGCTGACCATCGAGCATATCCTGGGCGTACGCTAGCGTACCGGCCATTTCGGCTTGATATCGATACCGGCACGACGATAGAGCAGGCTTGCATGTTCGCGGGCCTGCTCGATGATTTCCTGCTCGTCCATCGTCAATAGCGTCCCCTGCTCAACAACGACCTGGCCATCAACAACTACCATGTCTACTTCCCCGCCCGTTGCGGCATAGACCAGCGAGGAGACAGGATTGGGCGAGGGCGTGGTGTGCAGCCGATTGAGATCGATCACCACCAGGTCTGCCTTCTTGCCCACTTCCAGCGAGCCAATTTCATGTTCCAGGCCCAGGGCGCGCGCGCCATTAATCGTGGCCATCTCCAGCACCGTCTCGGCGGGAACGATCAGCGGATCACGCGTGACCCCCTTGTGCAGGATGGCCGCCAGCTTCATTTCGCGGATCAGATCATAATCGTTGTTACTGGGTCCACCATCACAACCCAGCGCGACGTTCACGCCGCTCAACAGCATCTGCGGCACCTTACAAACACCAGACGCCAGTTTGCTGTTCGATGAGGGATTGTGCGAGACGGTGGTGCGCGTGGCGGCCAGCTTGACGATATCGGCATCGGTCAGCCAGATCATATGCACCAGCACCGATTTCGGACCGAGCAGGCCAACGCTTTCGGCGAAATCGACGGGCGAGAGGCTGTACCGCTCTTGCAGGAAGATTTTATCCGCCTCCACTTCGGCAAGATGCATGGTAATGCCCATATCGCGCTGGCGAGCATAGCCGCTCATCTCGCGGTACAGCTCAGGCGTGACGCCCCCCGGCGTACGCGGCCCAAACCAGACGTGTATGCGGTCGTTGGCAGCCCCCTGCCACTTGCTGTGCATGTCGAGCACGCCCAGCAGGCTGGTTTCGCGGCTTTCGATCATGCCGGGATGCATGGCGTTGTCTTTCGTGGCGTAGGTGCCGATATCCATGACAATACCGGCCAGGCAGGCGCGTGCCCCGCTCTCTTCGACGGCCTGCGCGATCCCGTCAAAGCCATAGCGGTGAGCCAGCATCGATTCAAGAAAGGTGGTGGTACCGGACTTGAGCATCTCGGCGATGCAGAGCCGCGCACTGGCATAACCATCGTCGTGCGTGAAGTTGCCCTGCAAGACCCATACCCGATCACAGAGCCACTGGATAAGCTCCATATCGTCGGCACAGCCGCGAATGAGGGCCTGCGCCAGGTGAACATGCGTATCGATCAGGCCGGGAATGATCAGTTTACCATCCACATCGATGGTCTCTTCATCTGGATACCGCTCCAGCAGTTCCCGGGTCTTCCCCAGCGCGACGATGCGGTTGTCTTGCGTGACGAGCGCGCCATCGGTGATAATGTCACGCGCGGCGTTCATGGTGATAATGGTAGCATTTTGAAATAACATGGTCGTCCACCTCCTACCAGGAAAATAGCGTAACGTAGCAACCCGTTCACTTACTTCATGGATGTTGTTCCAGACTATATGAAGCAGCGGCTTCAAGGAAGCGTTGCTGGCCCTCCCTCAGGGGCATAGCCCTCACTTCGGCCAGCGGATGAAAGGCGCTGTCCTGCACATATTCGTCGTACTGCATGGCCTCGGGCCGGTACTCTACGGCACGGGCAACATAGACAAGCTGAAAAAAGTCGGGATAGCTATAGGCATAGCCGTCAGGCTTTGGCACAAGGATATGGAAGTGGATACAGCCAAGCAGATCGATATTGTCCAACGTCCAGCCGGTCTCCTCCAGGACCTCGCGGCGCAGCGTCTCTTCCAGGTCTTCGCCAGCCTCGCGCCGCCCGCCCGGCAGGATATAGATCTTTCCATTCGGCTCGCGCACAACCAGCACCTCATCGTCGCCACGCCGCACAACCGCCCTGACCGAGGTGACCAGTTCGAGCGGCGGCAGATCCCGGCTCACATAACTGTTCATACGCATCTTCAGGCTGCCGTTCTCGCCCCAGGCCGTCTTCTCCTCCGCGCTCGGCATATTCTGT
>JAFMRP010000720.1 GCA_017354095.1 Ktedonobacteraceae bacterium | reverse complement strand
TTTCCTATCTGTTCTTTATTGAGTTCGCCGCAGGTGTGCGTGCGGAAATGTACTTCAAAGCCCACGTTTCGGTTACTCCTTATTATCATGAAGTGATGATTCTATACGCGTTCGCTTCAGCGCTCTTCTCGCCGCCTGCGGCGGCGAGAAGAGAGAAAAGAGGTTGATCGGGGGACACCCCCGACCCCCCGGCAGGGGCTACACCCCTGCCCCCCACCTGCTACAGGGGAAAATGGTTTGCAGGGGGACACCTCCGAACCCCCGGCAGGGGCTACACCCCTGCCCCCCACCTGCCGCAGGGGAAAATGGTTTGCAGGGGGACACCTCCGAACCCCCAGCCGGGGCTGCGCCCCTGCACCCACCCCGCATAAGTGAACATAGTGGTAATGGCTCTATGAAAATGGCTTATTGCATATATTGTGGCATGGGTAGTCAATCCTTGATCAGGAGGTTCCGCAGCTATTTTTTGAGCTGGTATCTAGCATTACCAGGTTCGTGGGGGCGCCATCTTTAGCGGAGGTGAGGTAGAGTGTTGAGGGCGTTTTTGGATCGAGGGCCACGCCTCTGACCAGGTTCAGGAGGCTGCTGGAGGCATATTGCTGATTCAGGGCCATCGTAACTGGAGCGCTAGAGACCACGCCGCCACCGGTTCCGCCATTATCCGTCGCCGTTACAGTGGGTGTAGCAGCGGAGGGGGTCTGAGCCACCTGCAGATCGAGAACGCGATAGTACATGCCATCCACAATGAAGAGGTGTGGTGTATTATTGATCATGCCAGAAAGCATGAAGGTCGTGCGAGGCGATGGAGGCAGAGGCAGCGCTAGGAATGCCGGGTTCTGCCCTGTGCCTTCCGCTTTGGGAACGGCCATCTTGAACGTAAAATCTTTCGCGGCTATACTCAGCGGAGCCGCGATCGGATGTTGAACGATAACGCTGCTAGCTGGTTGATTGCTATTAAACTGAAGGCCCTGGATGCTGCCATCGCTGTACTGCAAAAATAGCTGGCCCTTGGGGAAGGCAGCGATACCGATCGGGTTGGAAGAGACGGAGATAGATTTCTGGCGCGGCTTACCCAACTTATGATCGGGGCCCAGCGGGAAGTCCAGAATGGTTGCCTGGTTCTGCGCATTGGGCGAGGTGAGCACCACATAGACTTCGTGCTCTGACCCGTTCTCCCAGGCGGTAATCAGCTTCGGCTCCTGTCCATTTTTGGTGTAGCTATCAAGGCCATTGGTCTGGTTGATGGTGAGCTTGCCATCCGCGCCTGCTGTTAATACGTTCAGGCTATAAACCTGGCTATTATTTTTGCCGGGCAGAGCCACGAGGGCCAGCAGGTGCTGGCTTGTGCTAAAAATGGAGGTATATTGAGCGCCGTCACCGGCTGGTTTGGAGAGATCGACCAGGCTATGCTGATCATCGACCCTGTACAGGTTATGGTCATCGCCGAGAGTATAGCTGAACTGCTTATCTTTATCGCCCCGGATTGCGCCGATATTGCCGGCCTGCGTATTTGTGCTGCCTGTGTTGATTGGCGCGTTAGTAGTGGTAGTACAGGGCAGCGTATAGATTTTTCCTTGCTGGTTGTAGTTGGTGATAGCAGCCTGTACAGCTGGCGTAAACTCGACGCGTACCAGGTCATCAAAGCGCTTCTGTTGCGCAGCATTGAGCGAGCCACCATTCTGCACAACTTGCAATCGCTCCTGGGCACTGGAGAGATCATTCAGAGCGGCGGGGGGATTACCGGCCATTTCCGCTTTTGCTCGATTGACCAGTGTCGTGGCCTGGTTCAGATTCCCGTCAATATCGACGGGCGCGAAAAACTGGCGCCATCCCATATAGCCTCCACCCAACGCGATCAGCACCACCAGCACCAGCAGTGTTACCAGGGGATAGAACAGACGGCTCCGCTTGCGGCGTGGCGCGACAGCTTCCCCTAGCGGGGAACGCGGAATAGCGACTGGTTGAAATGATGGAGATCCCTGCACCATACCACCGTTTACTTGCTCACCATTGGGGTGCGAGGATAGACCTAGAGGAGTGCTGGGGACACGTCCAAGGATAGCTGTTGCCTCATCGCTCGCCTCGCGACCTCCCACATGGACAGGATAGCGAATGGGGGGTGATTCTGCTCCCGTTTCAAGCACATGAACGACAATAGCCGTAATATTGTCGGCTCCGCCATTCTCATTCGCGCGCTCAATCAGGCGATAGACACTTTCCCGAGGAACATATTGATCGACGATGGAATGAAGTTCTTCATCGCCGACCATGCCTGATAAGCCATCGCTGCACAAAACAAGCGTATCGCCGTCTTCCAGCTTCTCGGTAAAAATATCGACCTCGACATCTGGCTGTGTTCCCAGGCTGCGTGTGATGACATTTCTCTGGGCATGTGACCTGGCCTGTTCCTGTGACAGCAGGCCGGCTCGCACCTGTTCCTCCACCCATGAGTGGTCCTGCGAGACCTGCTTACCCTGTCCCCGGCGAACCAGGTATGCCCGGCTGTCGCCTACATTGGCGATACAGGCCATGTCGCCGCGCAAGATAGCCACAACGCAAGTTGTTCCCATGCCACTGCGCGACATATTCTCCGCTGCTCGCTGATGAATCAGCGTATTAGCGCGTTTAATGGAACGCACCAGAGAAACCAGAATATCGTCGCTCTCGTCCTGGTAATAGAAGGTGCTCACTGTGTCCACAGCGATTTCGCTCGCCACTTCTCCCGCCGCATGTCCCCCCATACCGTCGGCCACAATAAACAGCGCACCCTTCCTCGCCATGACCTGTGGATCTTTGGGAATCACATAGGCCATATTATCTTCGTTATGGGGGCGCCTTCGGCCAACGTCCGTTAGCTGTGCGACATCGAGATGGAGTTGTTTGGACAACGCACTTCTCTCCCGTACTTCAGTAGCTATCGCTTTGTGCGCACTACCCACTAGGCAGTTGCTGGAACTTTAGGCTATAATACACCGATGCAGAGAAAAACGCAATGTACTGTCAGTATCGCGCGTCGCGAGCAGCTCATGCATACAGGCTGAGAGCTCACACACCTGGAGACTGACAGAATGCGCACCCTGTATTTATACAGGCCTGCTACTTCCGCTTTTCTGCCTGGATGAAAACGCGGCGGCTCGTGCTGCCTGATTGTCAAAGCGGCAATGCAGGCGCTGACTCTGCACAGATTTTGTGCGGTTACTTATTGCACCTGAGTATACTCTCTCCGATCTCCTCACGCAAGGGATCTGGATAGCGGTACTAGCCAGGCACGCCGGGATCACTGATGGATACAACCGCGTTGAGGCAGCTTTTCGCACATATTGATGAGCAACTGCCCCATTACTATGATAGCTGGGCGCGTATACCCGAGGGAATCGCCACTACTGAAGCAGCACTGGTCGAGCTACAGCGTCACAATGTGGAGACGCTGATGCTCAACCAGCGCCGCGATACGCTCTCTGGCACATGGCCTGGCACGGAGCCGGCGCTGCTTTTTGTGGTGCCGCTGGCTGCCCGTGGTCCCCGGAGGCTCTTGCCGCTACTGATCACGCTGGCGGCCCTGGATGCTTGCCGCAGACACGCGAGCGCGCGTCTGCCATCGCTAAAATGGCTCGTCACGACGAGTGAAGCCGCGAACATGAACGCATTGCCAGACATAATGAGCGCTCACCAGGAGCGGCTTAAGGCTGCTGGCGGCATCTGGCACATTAACGAGCATATAGAAGAAAGTACTAATGTGCTCTTTTTAGGCAGCAAGGGATATTTACTCGTTGA
>JAFMRP010000719.1 GCA_017354095.1 Ktedonobacteraceae bacterium | reverse complement strand
GCTGGCCCATATCAAAAGTCTGGGGCCGGGGCGCGATGCCTTGCGCGTCCTGCACGGCGCTACGCTCAATTCCGACATTGCGGGTGCTCTGCACCTCTGGCGGCGTGCCCATAAGGGATCGCATACCAAAACCTGGCGTGTCGTTAGCCAGAAGTCGGGCTTGCATGATTTCCGACGTGTTGATGCTGGTCAGGCTGTCAAGGACGCGTTGCATAAGGTATTGCCGCGTAACATGCGCTACGTTGATGAGGGGGCTGATGTGGAGATATGGTTGGGGCTATATGGCAGCCTGGCTCTGCTTGGCCTGCGCCTGAGCGATGCTACGATGCGACATCGCACTTATAAGCAGGAACATTTGCCTGCGTCGCTGCGTCCTACGGTGGCGGCTGCTATGGCCTGGCTGGCGCGCCCCACGCCCCAGGATATTGTGCTTGATCCGTTGTGTGGTGCCGGAACCATCCTCATTGAACGGGCTTTGCTGGCTCCCAGTGAGCGCCTGCTGGGTGGCGATATTCGCCGGGAGGCTGTGGAAATGGCACGGCTTAATGCACGCTCAGCCCACGTGGCCGCGAACATACGGGTATGGGATGCGCGTTCACTGCCGCTGGACGACGCCGGAGTGACGAGTCTGGTGACTAATCTTCCCTTTGGCAAACAGATCGGCGCGAGTGCAGACCTGCACCGTCTCTATGGTGGGCTGAGCAAAGAGTTCCGGCGCGTGCTGGCTACTGGCGGCCAGATGGTGACGCTTACCAGTGAGAGCCAACTCTGGTACAGCATACTGCGTGATCATGGCTGGCGTGTCACGAAAAAGTCCGTGGTAGTGCTACTGGGACAGCCCGCCAGCATTTTCGTCTCTGAGCGCGTATAAAGCAGGATAGGGAGTGTGAAAAGACCAGGGTCATGTGGCCCCTGGTCTTTTTTTAGAGTACCTCAAATTTTCCAATCATCAACAGGAGCAGGGCAGCAGCCATGATCAGTGTAGAGAAGATGAGCAGATATGTATTGCTGCGTGCTTTATGTTCTGGAGCGCGGCTACCCGGGAGGGGGAGCGGTATGGGGAGTCCCTGGGCGCGTGCGATATAGAGAATTACGCCAACAACGCTGATGGCCAGAAATACAAAAGAGCCGGATATGGTGATCCATGAAAGGGTTGCCGGGTCCTGGGGGAGGACTCCATCAGATAGTGAAAGAAGAATAATAACGGCCAGCAGGCCGAGCATCTGTGTCCATTTAAGGAAACGATAATTCGGTTGTTGCTTCAAAAAAGAGCCTCCTTAAAATCTCATCTATCCTATTTATACTAGCACATTTCCAGGCCGTTGCGGGAGAGTAGATTGTTCATTTAAAGACGAGGGACCAGAGGTGTGGGCCAAAAACAAAGAGGCCGATGATAATAGCGAGCAGCGCATTGATCAGCACGGCGCCCGCGGCCACGTCTTTGGCGATTTTTGCCAGGGGATGATATTCGGGGGTGGAGAGATCGACGCAGATTTCGAAGACTGTGTTGAACATTTCGGCGGCAAAAACCAGCATGATGGCAATAAAGACGATGGCAAACTCAAGTGGAGAGAGATGTAACAAGATGCCCGCGATGATGACCAGGAGGGCCAGCAGGATGTGAACCCGCATATTGCGCTGTGTGCGTAGAGCGTACCATAGGCCGCTGAAGGCGTAGCCAAAGCCGTCGATAAACTTTTGCCACTCGTGCTTTTTTGAGTGGGGGGGAAGAGAGGGATGGCTCATGGATGTTGTTATGCCTGTCGCCCAAGGGTGCGCAGCACAGTCTGCTGTATGCTGATCATAGCTTGATAGCCAGCTTCAGTCTGATCGTCGTAGCCAATCAGATGCAGTACGCCGTGCGAGAGCAGATAGAGCAGTTCATAGGTGGAGGAGTGCCCGGCTGTCACAGCTTGCCGTTCGATGGTTGGCCAGGACATCATGATATCGCCCAGATTCAGCACCTCACTGGGGGGAGCGACAAACTCGGGGATTCCTCCGTTTGCGGGGTGTTCATCATCTTCGCGTGGCGGCCAGAGCTGATCGGTGGGAGCTTGTGCCAGCGGAGCATCGAGAAGAGGGAAGGAGAGTACATCAGTTGGTTTGTCCTGTTCGCGATATTGTTGATTCATTTCGCGAATACCTTCGTCATCAGTGATCAGAAGAGTGAGCATCACCTGCTGCGTGATGCCAGCGGCCTGTAACGTGCGATGGACCACTTCGTCCAGGTTGACTGAGGCGAGCAGTTGCTCAATGGCCGCATTCTGCCGGTCATCGCCAACGGTCACGTATAGTTCGATCAGTGGATGTTCCTGCACAACTTCCCCCTCAACTCTCATTATGTTTAGCCTCTGCGGGCGCTTTTGCGCCGGCGCGCGGCCTCTTTTCTTTTGCGTTTGATGCTTGGTTTTTCGTAGTGCTCCCGGCGGCGTGCTTCTGCCAGGATGCCATCCTGCTGGATCTTGCGATTAAAGCGTTTTAAGGCGGTTTCAAATGATTCACTGTCGCTGATCTTCACTTCCGACACCTGAATCACCCCCCTCGCAGCCTTTTTTGCGCGATACGGAGAGAGTGCTTATCCACCGTATCACGTTGACCTGCGCAAAAAATTATAGTGTAGCTTTTAGCGTCGTGTCAAGGTTTTTTTGATCTCATATGCGGTTATTTTTTGCTGGCAGCCTTGCGGCCAAAGGCGAATAGAAAGACCACAGAGCCGAAGAGCAAGATGCTGAACAGTGTAATCATGCGATCGAGCAGGATCGCTGCCGCGGTTAGATTCACCAGGTTGGGGCCTTGATAGTAGAGGGCGATCATTGCTACCATGCCGCCCTCGACCAGGCCAACGCCACCGCCGGTTGTGGGAATGGCCGAGAGCAGGGCCTCACCCAGTCCGATGACGATGGTAGCTGCCAGGATATGGAGAAAGCTGCCGCCGATCAGGTTGAGCGAGAGCGCGATAAAGAAAAAGCGCAGCGCTTCGCAGATCCAGACGCCAGCGGTTAAGCCAGCTGGTAGAGGTAGGCGGCGGAATGAGCCGAGCGTGCCTTCTTGAAAGTGATAATAGTGGCCGCGCAGGCGTTTGGGAATCAGCCGGGCGATGCGTTCGCGCGCGATGCGCAGGATGACCAACGCGACAATGCCTGTGATTACTAACCCGAGCAGGATCTCAAGGCTGATTTGTAGCTGCGATGGTAGATGTTCGTGCAGGCTGATAATGATTGCGGGGATAAAGAGAAGGAGCAGCGCTGAGAGGTCCAGCAGGCGTTCGGCAACGACCGTAGCGAAGCTGCGAGTGGTGGAGACATTGATCTCCTGGCGCAGCAGGTAGGCGCGATAGAGGTCGCCCAGTTTGGCGGGCACGATGGAATTGGCGAAGAACGAGATGTAGATGATCTCGACGATCTTCCAGACGCCGGGCAGTTGTATGCCATTTTCTCGCGTAAAGCCGACGTTTTGTAGCAGGATGCGCCAGCGCAGCGCACGTATAAAAAAGGAGCAGTAATACGTCAGGAAGGCGGCCAGGAAAAAGAACATGTTCGCGCTTTGAATGGTGGCCCAGATTTTCTTTGGATCGATATTGGCTCTGAGTCCGAAGACGACGAGCAGGACCACGACGACCGCTAAGGGGACCAGGGTGCGCCAGTTCAGGAGACGCTTTCCCAGCGACAACTGTTCGCGAGTAATCTCTGACGCTTTAGGAGAACTGGTTTCAGGCAGTTCGGCCTCTTTCTGTTCGATGGTTTCGTTAAGAATGGCATCTTCAATGGCTGGCGTATTCAGA
>JAFMRP010000112.1 GCA_017354095.1 Ktedonobacteraceae bacterium | reverse complement strand
AGGGTCCTCTAGGGCGAATAGCTCTGGAGTCTCCCAGGATCACCGTTGGTCGTGCACAGGACAACCAGCTGGTGGTGAGTGATCCCAAGGCCTCGGCTCATCACGCCGTAATCCAGCTTCATGGGGAAAGCTATACTGTTACCGACCTGGGCAGCACCAATGGAACATTTGTGAATGAGCAAAAGCTTGACCGCAATATCCCGCAGTTTTTGAAATCGAGCGATAAAGTTCGCATAGGCGATACGGTATTCATCTATGAATATGAGCATCCGGCGCCCTCGCTGGAGGATACCGCCATCGACACAAATCTGAAGTCGGGCTATGAGGCAACAGTAAAGGCTCCCCCTTCATATGTGCCACCAGGCAAGCCGCTGGAGAATATGCCCCCCAATCCCTTTGAACCGGAGCCGCCTTCTCGACCTTCGTCACCTTCTTATCCTGCATATGGCGCGCCAGAGGCCAATCCCACCCCTCCGTCTATCCAGCAGCCCTCCGCTCCGGCAACACCGTCAAATCCCGCCTTCCCGCCGGTCCAGCAGCCGTCAAACCAGCCGTCTTATCCCAGCTATGGCACGCAGGATGCGGACCAGTCCTTTCCAACATTGGAGCAGGTGCATCAGGAGTTTGCCCCGCCCGCGTCCTCGCAGCCCACAGACTCTTACGCCAGGGGCGCTCAATCGTCATCATCACCATCTAATCCGTCCTATCCGCCGGTAGCACCGACAAGCTTTGCGGGACCATCCAACCCATCAGCTGGGTCAACCAGCTACGCCGGATCATCCGCCTCTCCATCACCCTACAGTGGCTTACATGAGCAGTTTGGGAATGTGCCGCAACAAAACCAGTCCTGGACAGCCAACAATAATACCTACAGCTCTCCCACGCCCGCTGCGACACCACCAAACCAGTCCTGGACGACCAATGACTATGGCTCTCCCACGTCCGCTGCAGCGCCACCAAACCAGTCCTGGGCGACCAACGACCCCTATGGCGCTCCCACATCGGCCGTAATACCACCGCCCTACGCGCCCCATACCCAGCAGCCGCCACAGAAGAAAAACAGCAGGATGACCATGATCATTATTGCTGTGGTTGTGGTTCTGGTCGTTGGTGTTGGCGGTGGTGTGCTCTACTTCGCGACCCGCCCGCAGCCGGTCATTACAGTGACAAGCGACTATAAGGTAGGAACGACGTTTGCCGGGGCCACCGATACATCGCTCAAGGTCAGCGGCCAGAATTTTTCTCACAATTCCGCGATCACCTTCCTGCTTGATGATAAGCCTGCTCCCGGAGTCCAGCCTCTGCAGAGCGATGACCAGGGCAATGTGACGGGCACTCTGAAGATAACTGGCGATTGGACTGTGGGCGATCATACCCTGACCGCCAAAGATGCCAGCGACTACAAAACCAAGGCTGGTCTGTCGCTCAAGATCGTTCAGCAGGGCGATGCGCATACTCCCGGTCCTAACGGCGCGCCTCCAAACGATGCCAAGGGCACAATAGCCGCGACCATCAGTACGAGTTCCGGCAGAACTGATACAGAGACCCTGCAACTGAACACTTCTACCTCCAGTCCCGTCTGCCGGGATAAAGATGACGGCCAGCCGCATACCTCCAATGGCACCACAAATGACGGTACGACCTTCAGATTGACACTCACCTCGACATGCACTGGCAGCTATAAAGCTGGTAAACTCACCTATGTCGAGAATGTCAGCAGCGGCAGTCTCGTCTATTCTGATGGATTAAACTGTACGATGCGTACACCCTTTGAGAATGAACACCTTGAAGGAACGTTTAGTAACAGCACAACGTTGAATGGAACGTATTCCGCGGACTCGGTTACCCTGGACTGTACCAAAGGTGGGAAGACACAAGCCCTGAGGATCGACAGTGAAACGGGTACCTGGACCGGCGTGGCTGCTGTGTCGTAAGCTGGCGCTCTCACTATCATATGCAGCCCCGGCGCTTCCTGGTTGCCGGGGCTGCCTGCGCTGTGGAATAGCATTATAGAGGAGATATCTATGCCTGAAACTGATCACCATCTGCGCGTGGCGCTCATCGGCTATGGGGCGGCTGGTTCCGTTTTTCACGCTCCCTTGATTGCTTCCACTGCTGGTATGCAACTTGTCGCCGTTGTTACGGGCCATCCCGAGCGCCAGGAGCAGGCGCGCAATCGCTATCCCGGTGCCTCCATTGTGGCGCGGGCCGAGGAGCTGTGGCGCGATCCCGGTCGCTATGATCTGGTGGTTGTGGCAACCCCCAATCAGTTTCATGTCCCGCTTGGCCTGGCCGCGCTCGACGCCGGACTACCCGTGCTGATCGACAAACCGCTGGCCGCGACCGTTGCCGATGCCGAACGTTTGCTAGAAGCCAGCAGGCGCAGCGGAAAGCTGCTATCTGTATTTCAAAATCGCCGCTGGGATGGTGACTTCCTGACGGTGCGCAAAATAGTTGAGGCCGGGCTGCTGGGCTCCATTGTCGCTTTCGAATCGCGCTTTGATCGCTATCGTCCCTCCCCAAAGCCGGGGGCGTGGCGCGAACATGCCGATCCCGCTGAGGCGGGGGGCTTGCTGTATGATATCGGCAGCCATCTAATCGACCAGGCCGTGCAGCTCTTTGGACGTCCACTACGCGTGTATGCGGAGATGGGCATACGCCGTCCCGCTGTGCAGGTGGATGACGATACGTTTGTGGCGCTGGAGTTTGAGCAGGGGGTGTCGGCTCGCCTGTGGATGAGCGTTGTCGCGCGTATCGCGGGTCAGCGCATGCGCGTGAGTGGCCTGCATGGCACTTATGAGAAGTGGGGACTGGACCCGCAAGAAGATGCGCTACGTGCCGGAGCGCTGCCTGGCAGCACCGGCTGGGGCCAGGAACCGAGCACACGTTGGGGGCGACTTTCAACGGAGGTTGGAGGGCTGCACTTCGATGGGCAGGTCGAGACGCTGCCAGGCGCCTACGAGCAGTTCTACGCCCAGTTGCGCGATGCCCTGCTGGCCGGTGCCCCACCTCCCGTCAATCCGTCCTCGGTTATCACTGTGCTACGCGTCATAGAGGCGGCGCAACGCAGCGCGCACGAGAAAAGCACTGTGGAACTCTAGCAAGCAGATAGGGACCGGCCTGGACACACCGCCGAAATGCATCCAGGCCGGTAACCGGTAGAGGCCCTCAACGGGCACGAGGGAGGGAAGTTAACGGAAAAGGTCTTCAAGCTCCCGCACTTTCGTATCCCGTCCCCACTTACCCTGCATCTGTTCGTAGACATGGTAAATCTCGTTGTAGCGCAGTTCGTTTCCGGCCGTAATGGCGGAGCGGGCCGCCATGGTGACGTGTGCGCAGGCCATGTCGCGATCATTGAGGGCGCAGGCCGCTTCAGACTGGCGCACCATCAATTCCAGGCGGTTGGGCACCAGTTGATTGGGCACAAGGGTCTCAATATTGGAAAAAGTTTGCTGGGCGTGCTCTGGTTGCTTTATGTGTAGATACATCAGCCCTTCAAGGGCAGATATAGACCAGAGATTAAAGTGTGTGTAGACATAGTTGGGATCATCACTATAACTTGCAGGAAAAGCCTTGTGTGCGAGCCCCAGGAAGTACTGCGCCTCCTGCTGGTTGCCCAGGTGCCCGTGCGTTTCGGCCAGTCCGGCATACACACGTCCCTGGAGCAGCGGTGAGGTTTGCCCAAGATATTGTAAGGATCGCTCATAGGCTTGCAGGCGCTGCCGTGGGCGCTTCAGGTAGAGATGAACCTGGGCCTGGCGAATGAGCGATGTCGCTTGCAGATTGGGGTCTCCAGCCTGCTCACCATAGGTAAGCGCCTGCTGGGCATGGCTATAGGCCGTGCCGAAGTTTTGATGCTGCAGTGCCACGAGCGAGGCCAACTGGTGCCCCTGTGAAGCCAGCAAAGCAGCTCGCCCCTGGTAGCGCGATGGCTGCTGGGCCAGGTCGCTCAGGCGTGAAAGATAGCTATGTAAAAGCTGCTCCACCTCCTTCAACCCACCTTCAAAATAAAGTTGCCAGGAAAGAGGAATATTGACGGTACAGAGTGATAATACTTCTTCAGGATGAAGCAGTTGATTCATTCCCTGCGTAATACCAAAAACTGCCGCTGGCGTACCAATCAAAGCCGCAATCGCTTGCCGCCTTGACACACCCTCGCCACCTTTTCTGATCGCCAGATCCATACTATCAAAGCTCCTTTGTGCCTGTTCAACACAGGTATCTGCTACTGGGGTAGTACATCCACATTGTTCAACCGGATCATGCGTGAGCCGGTCGAACAATGGAGTAACGGAAGATACAATCTGTATGCCAGCAACTGTGGTCACTGGCCACCGGGGGAATTGAACGCCAGGTGTCGGATGGGAATTCACTTGAACGTGTTCCCGCCTTCTTGCATTGATAACATGGTCAAAACCCAGATCGGCAGGGGAAAGCTCAAATACCTGGCACAGCTTATCAAGCGTGCTCAGCTGGGGTACCTGCAGCCCTCGCTCCCAACGATTGAACGTGTTGGCGCTGACCCCAACTTTCTCACTCGCCAGTGCTATGCTCCAACGCTTGCTTAACCTCGCTGCTTCTAATTTCCTGTTTGGTACTACCATACAACCCCCTTATACCCAATGTGTACCATGTTTCCGAAACACCTGTTAACATTGTAACAACTTTTTAATGACAATGTCAAGTTCTATAAGATATATTACTATGTAAAAATCATCTCGTTTGAAGATAAATGTAAACACATTGCTACACAAGAAATGTCTATAATACTCGTGTTGTGAAGAGGAGAATCAGGCTGAAACGGCCATTCGAGAGAGGTTGGAGGAATGGAATGTAGCAAAGAATGTATCAGTGTGTAACCACTGATACATTTAGGATAACATTTGTTTCTCTTTTGTTAGATCAGCATAGATCAATCCAATAGCGCAATTTCTTGACGGGCGAGCCCACTACATCAATGGCATTCTCAAACTTTCCTCCATTATACTCAATCACTTTTTTAGAGCCAATGTTATTCTCATCACAGGTGACCAGCGCACGGGGAACACCCAGCTCGCGCGCTTTTTGCAGGCCCAGACGCAGAATTTCCTTGCCATAGCCTCGCCTCCGCCTGGAGGGGCGGATCTGGTAGCCGATATTGCCGCCAATGCGCAGCAGAAAATCGTTCAGAACTAACCGCACAGAGAGCAGCCCGATGTACTCGTGGTTGTCGATCAGCCAGAAATCGACCTGCGGCACACGGCCCGGCATCGTCCTGCCTGGGTTTCTCTGTGCCAGCTCTTTCTGCAAGAATTGCTCGAAATTTTCGGCGATGCGCTGGGCATCATATTGCAACAACCGGCCTTCCTTTTGAAACTCGTGTAAACCTTCGAGAAAAGACTCTTTATAGCAGGAAGATGGTTCAGTTAAAAAGCTCATGCTGCTCCTCTTTGGCCGCTTTGTCTGACGAGTGACGCCTATCGAATCTCCAGTTTGATCTCTAACTCGATCTCGTCACGTAATGGGATGCCATCGTTGCCGATGAGCGGAATCTGCGGTTTCAGCTTGCGTGCATCCTCCATTGCATTGCGGTGGAGCGCGACCAGCTCAAAGCCGCGTTTCTGATAGAAACGCAGTGCGTGCGTGTTATCATTGGTGGTGATCAGCCAGAGACGCTGGCAGCCAGCCTGCTGCGCTACCTTTTTGATGGCCTCGATCAGCGCGGTGCCAACGCCGCGTCTTTCGCTGGTGCTGTCGAGGCTGGTGATCTCGCATGCCTGGCCCTGGATACGATAGGTGCCTAGCCCTACGGGGTTCCCTTGCTCACTGGCCACGAAACCGGGCAGCGCGTCAATAGCGTGGACAACACCGCGCGACACCATTCTCGTGTCTCCCCAGCGTTCAGTCACAAAGCGCCTGACCCAATCCCGGTCTGCCTCAGTAATGGGGCGGATGGTGATATTCGACATGATGATGGAATACCGTTCTCTATTGGAATTGCCACCGATTGACGACAAACATATCTTTTCAGATATAGTATATCGCTTTTATCTGAGCCTGAATAGTAGGCGCATCATATGGGCCACAGGATATTCCTATACTTTATTTCGATTGATGCCCCAATAGGCACTGATCCTTTCTACCAGCTAAGGAAGCATGCTATGATACAGGCAGGAGAGCTATTTTCGCATCTATGAATGGAGGATTAGCAATGTCCACAACCACCTCCCCGACTCGCGTTCCTGGTCCGAGAGGCTTACCCCTGATCGGCGTGCTGCCGTACCTGGCGAAAGATCCATTTGGCTTCTGCATGCAGGCAGCCGCCGAAGGTGATGGACTCGTGCAGCTCGATGTTGGTCCGGTTAAGGCATACCTGGTGAGCCATCCCGACTATGTACGGCAGATCCTGGTGACGAACGCGTCCAATTACATTAAGGGCAGTATGATGAATGGTATCCGGCTCGCCCTGGGCAATGGATTGTTCACCAGTGACGGCGACTTCTGGAAACGCCAGCGCCGGCTCATGCAGCCCGCGTTCCACGTCCGGCAGATCCAGCAAATGGCGGCGCATATCGACGAGGCCATCCGTGAGGGTATGCAGCGGTGGGCATCGGCAATCGAGCACGGAGAGCCAGTTGATGTGCTGGTTGAAGCAACCTATCTGAACATCAAGATCGTCTTGAATACGCTGTTTGGCGCGACCATTGCCTCCGAACGCTCGGCGCGACTCCTTGAACTGACCAATACCGTGTTTCGCGGCATGACGGAACGCGTCTGGACGTTCTTTCTTCCGTCCTGGATACCCACCCCCGGGGTGACAGCTTACCGGCGGGCGATTACGGCTCTTGATGGGGAGATCTACGGCATCATTGCCTCGCGCCGCACCAGTGCAATCGAGCGGGAGGACCTGCTGGGCACACTGCTGTCGATGCAGGACGAAGAGACCGGAGAGCGAATGAGCGATCAACAGATACGCGATGAGATATTTACGGTGTTCCTGGCAGGCTACGAATCGACGGCCAGCGCCGTGACCTGGACCTGTCACCTCCTCTCCCAGCATCCAGATGTGACTGGCAGACTGCAGGAAGAGCTCGATCACGTGCTTGGTGACCGTGTGCCAGCCTTCGCGGACCTCCCCAGACTGACCTACACTCGCAGCGTCATCGACGAGGCGCTTCGTCTCTATCCCGCATTCCCTATGTTCTTCCGTAGTTCCGTCAATACCGATATGCTTGGTCCGTATGAGATACCAGGCGGATCTCACCTCATCCTCTCCCCTTATGCCACTCATCGCGATCCACGCTTCTGGGACGATCCAGAGGTATTCGATCCGGAACGCTTTACCCCGGAACGCTTCGATGCTCGGGCACGTCACGCGTATTATCCGTTTGGCAAAGGCCAGCGGATGTGTATCGGCGAACCGATGTCGCTCACAATTGCCCATCTCCTCGTCGCGACACTGGCTCATACCTACGAGATCAAACTGGCGCCGGGGGCGGTCGTGAAGCCCCACTATGCGATGACCTACCAGCCCAAACACGGCCTTCCAGTTGCCTTACGCTTCCGCAGTGGCGAACAAGACTGAGCCCTTGTATCCGTGCCCATGCCGAGGGCATCCACGTCTCTGAGACCATGTTTTGGAATGCGCGGCGGTCATACTGCATGGCCAAAAGAGCAAGATCGGAGAAGTTTTTTGCGCAGGTTTGACGGTAGAATATCTTGCATGCAATGAGGGAGCGGAAGGCCTTTGTGTGCAAGACTGACAGCGAGGGCAAACGACTCAGCGCTCTGAGAAACGCCGTCGTGACGTTCTGGGGTCGTTCTGCTTCAGTCTCTCGCGAGAGAGGCTGGAGAAGCCTGATCTGTTCCCATGAAATCGGAAAGCGAGAACCACTCATGAAATTTCTTCTCACCTCGGCTGGCATCAAAAACACGAGCATCCACAACACGCTGGTCGACCTACTGGGCAAACCGATTGCCGAGTCCAACGCCCTCTGCATCCCCACCGCGAACTACGCCCAGCGCGGCGGTGCTGGCCGCGCATGGAACTTCATCAGCGGACAAGAACCCGAAACTCCCATGTGCGAATTGGGATGGAAGTCCTTGGGAGTGCTTGAGCTCACCGCGCTGCCCAGCATCGATGAAGAGCTCTGGGTCCCCGTGGTCCGGGAGACGGACGTTCTGCTGGTGAACGGTGGCGATCCCCTGTATCTGTGCTACTGGATGCGGCAATCCGGACTGGCCGACCTCTTGCCGGAGCTTGGGCGCGAGAAGGTCTATGTGGGCCTCTCCGCCGGGAGTATGGTAATGACCCCCAGCATCGGGGAGGACTTCGTCGGTTGGAAGCCGCCCACCGGCGGCGATAGCACGCTGGGCATGGTTGATTTCTCGATATTCCCGCACCTGGATAATCCCGATCTGCCGTACAATACCCTGGCCCACGCAGAAAGATGGGCCGCCGACATGCCAGTGCCGTCCTACGCGATTGACGATCAAACCGCTCTACAAGTGGTTGACGGCGTCATCGAAGTGGTCTCCGAAGGCCATTGGAAACGGTTTGTGCCCTCATGGGGTGGTTGAGAACAGTTCGTAGATGTCGCACCAAACGAGCGAGGAGCAGCCGAATCATCAATCGCAGTCTCCTTTGGCGCTTGACAACCTGGCGAGGTCGGCACTACACTGGCGCTACAGAGCGCTGTGAAACGCGAGAGGAAACTGCATGAGTAGCCTGACCTTGCTGGGTACCGGAACATGCCAGATTGAGTTTGAGCGACGAGCCTCCAGCGTGCTGCTGGAACTGGATGGCACGTACATTCTTTTTGATTGCGGGCATGGCGTCGTCCAGCGCTTGCTGGAGTCCGGCGTACATCATAACCAGCTACATCACATTGTGCTATCGCATTTCCATCCCGATCACGTCTCCGATCTCATACCATTCATGCAGGCCGGCGCCTGGTCGCGCCGCGATCCACGCACGACCGATCTCCACATCTATGGCCCGCCCGGCGTGGCTGAAGTCGTCGATGGCCTGATGCATCTCTTCAAACCCACCAGCTTTCAACAACCCTCGTACACCGTCAGGGTGCATCCCGTCACGAACGAGAAACTATCCATAGCGGGCCGGTGCTTTGAGTTCATCAGCCTGCCTCCTGCGGGAAATCATGGGCTGCGTTTTGCCTGGCATGGGCTGCGCTACGCCCTGACCGGAGATTCCTACTTTCATGAGCAGGAGATCGCCTTTCTGCACGATGTTGACCTGGCGGTGATCGACTCTGGACACATCACAGACGATCAGATCATCGAACTGGCCGCAGCGTCGCAGGCAAAACGCATCGTCTGCTCGCATCTCTATCGCGAGCTCGATGCGGCGCAGCTCCAGGAACAGGCCGAACGCGCAGGCTACCAGGGCACTATCCTGGTGGGGCGCGATCTGATGTCTTTCATGATCTAACCCTCACCCCAGTACCATCCTGATCTCACACGTTCCCTTTTTGTTCTGCATCAGCAAAATTTGTGAAAGCGCTTACATAGCTTCTCCTATGTAGAAATGCCAGACCTATGAGGTATCATTGCGAGATAGCGGTGTTTCCATCTTTCTCAAGAGGAACCGCGAAAGTCAAAATACGCTGGATAAGGACCAGAAGGATTGACAACCATAAAAATATA
>JAFMRP010000718.1:971-3785 GCA_017354095.1 Ktedonobacteraceae bacterium | reverse complement strand
GAGCAGATCTTGTGGGTGCATCATGGTTGCCAGAAGTTGCTGATATTCCCGCTTCAGGGTGTCAGCATCACGCTGTTCCGCATTGGCAAGCAGATGAGCGGCCTTATGGATCCATACATAGGCTTGCTGGATGGCTGCCAGAGGTCCTCTGTGGCTGTCGATCCTGCTTGCACGAGCTGTTGAAGACGGCTGAGGTCCCTCCTCTTTTGCTCAACGCGGGCAATTGAGTCAGAGATATCCTGGAGACGCTTTTTGAGCTTCAATCCATCAGCATCGAGAGGTAGTCGCCCATCATCGGTCAGCGCACTCCTGACTGCCAAGCAGTAGCCGCGCACCGCATCGGCTTTCTCATCCATCTGTCCTTCCAGGACCCGTTCAATTGGATGCACCCCGCGTACCTGTTTTTGAGTTCTTTCTTGGCATGCCGGTCGGCGTCGGAAATCGGCTTGGCGGCCTCGCGCAGGTAATGAAAATGGCATAATTGGTAGGGAATACCCGGTAGCGCGCTCGCCACCGCGTTGCGGATGGAGCGTTGCCCATCGCTAATCACTTCTTTGAGAGGGATCTCCAACTGCTGGCCAATGCTCGCTGCCTCCTCTAGTAACGGAACCAGATCTTTCTCCATTGCTCCCAACAGACTCCGTGCCACCAACACTTCCCCTGAACAGCAGTCGCGCAGCACCCACAACACCTCGTGTCCTACATCTGGCTGCAACTCATCGAGCGCCAGGATTCCTGTTTCTGTTCTTTCAGTCGCTCGCATAATCGTTTTTCGTCGGCCAGGTGCAAGGCGAGCAGTTCTTCATAGCGATAGAGCTGGTCAGTGACCGTGCGCTCGGCCACCTGGAGACCTCGCTTCGACAGTTCCTCATGGATCTGCGGAATACTGCGCTGCTGCTGATAACGTAGCGTCCCCACCAGTACAATCACGTCCAGTCCGAACTCCCCATGTGGCAAGGCCCATCCACCTTCTTCCTCTGGTCGCGTTGGCTGATGGATGCGCGAACACGTCTGATTATGGCACCGATAGACGGATGACGCGTTAACCGCGTGACTCCTCATAAAGTCATCACCGTCCGATGACTATGATGACCCATCCGCATTCGACTGCCACATTCTCGGCAGGTGACCTGAAAGGGTTCACGTATCACCTGCTGAGAGGCGTTTGGGCGCGCTTGCTTTCTTGCCATGGAGAATCTCCTCTTTCGGCCATTCTCACTACGAGGGTATATAGAATACGCCGATGGCGCGCCCATCGAAGATTCACTCACCTCTCATTACGTGCCGCAGCCGATGGGTTGGTATGCTGGCCAGGAGGAGCAATACGCTGATGATGGTAAGGATGACAGCAATGATGTGCAGACCGTCGCTGGTGATCGTCGTACCAAGCAAGCTGGTGGCGAGAATGACCCCCACGTAGCGGAAGGTCTGGAACTGGCCACTTGCGGCACCCATCTGCCTGGTCGGGGCATGTTCGTAGAGGGCAGCCTGTAGACCGAGGTTGTTGAAGCCGTTAGGGATGCCGAGGACGTCCCCAACTGCCAGGATCACGATCACCGAGGTGGCGGCATTGAAGACCAGCAGCAAGAGGGAGCCCACGGTGAGTGAGAAGGTACCGATGATGAGTGCCGGTCCGGGGCCAGATTTGCTGATGAGCCGCGCTGCGATGGGAGTGGCCAGCACACCCATACCGGCGATTGGTAGCAGCAGAAGTCCTGACATGCCTCTATCGAAGCCGCGCACCTGTTCCAACCAGAGTGGCATGCTGAAGAAGACGGCGTAGAAGACGATGTCTCTTCATACCGTGCTAAGAGGTTCAGTACCGTTCGTTCGCCAATTGGCTGTCCGCGTTCACGCAAATTGCGATGGATTTCTGGCAGGCTTTGATGCCGTTGGTATCGTAGGAACCCAACAAGCGCAATGACATCCAGCCCATATTCTCCATGGGGTAATGCCCATACTCCCTCCGCCTCTGGCCGATAGGGCAGGTGATAGCGTGGACATTCAGAAAAGGTACATCGACGCACCGCCAAATGCAGACGATGCTGACCTGTGAGGGTGGTTACCGTGCGTTGGGCGTGATAGGCAATATGAGCGGGGTGACCACACGTAAGACACATAGTTGAAAGCGGCTCAAAGGTCTGGATAGGGGTGGCGTCTGAAGCGCGGCGGGGTCTGGCCATGATTCCATCTTCTTTCTTTTCGCATCCAAAAGAACAAACATCGTTTCAAAAAAGCATTTTCTCTCCACAGGGACAGTTTGAGGTGAGCGCAGACGATGAGGATGACACAACGGAGAGCGTTGGTGAGCCGGTTGAGGCATTAGTGAGGTGCCCGCTATGTGCATGGCACAGATGCAAAACAACGGACACCTCACTGATAGACGTGCCCCTACGAGATATGCAAGACCACCTTCCCAGGAATACGACGGTTCTGGAATCGCTGGACTATCTCGGCGATCTCTGTCCAGGGAGCCTCCACGCCAATCAATGGATGTAAGCGCTCCTCAGCAACCAGACGCACCAGGCGTGTGAGTCCTTCTGTCCCGGCTCTGCTTTTCAGTTCGACGGGTAAGACCAGCGTAGACAAATTGACGTTGCCTGTCTGCATGAATATCTCTCCTAGATTCAACATCACTTCAAGACCATCCATGATTCCCAGACTGACACAGAGACCATCAGGTTTGATCAAGCAACTCACTGCCGTTGCTAACGCATTTCCTCCTAGCACGTCGATGATGAGGTCGTAGGGACCAAATTGCTGTGCGACGGAGAGATCTTCTCCTTTCACCACATGGTGAACCCCTAACGCTTT
>JAFMRP010000718.1:0-961 GCA_017354095.1 Ktedonobacteraceae bacterium | reverse complement strand
GCTTTTACGCTCGCTACATTCGCCTCCTGCCGTACCGCTCCAACGACATGTGCTCCTGTCAGTTGGGCCAGTTGACACGCAAAATGACCAACGCCACCAGATGCTCCAGTGACCAGAATGTTCTGATTGAGCAGAAATCCGCCTCTCCTTAGCGCGTAAAGAGCGGTCAGTCCTGCGGTTGGGAGCGCCGCAGCCTGAGTAAAGGAGACCTCGTTTGGGATCTCTGCAAGCTCTTTCGTCGGAACAGCGACAAGTTGGGCCCCAGCCCCAAAACGAGGAGCCACAAGCAGTCCCGCTACTCTAGTGCCTGTCTTTGGCCCTGATCCATCAGCGGCAGCCTGCTCGACAATGCCCGCCAGATCCCATCCTAGTTGCCCCCCGGATTCCGCCTGTGAGATCCTGTAGATGTCGCCCACATTGAGCGAGAAAGCATGCACCCGAACCAGTGCCTCTGATGGTGTGGGAGTGGGACGCTCAACTTCGCGTATCGCCAGACGTCCGGCTTTCTTTGGATCGACGACAATGGCTTGTATTGAACTCATCTGTTTCTCCTGAATACTCTTGGCTTGCGAGGTGTCTTTTGTCTGTAGTTGGGTCTCTCCCCTCTTCTCCAGACGCTTCATGTGCCTGGAACAATGAGGGGAAGCTAGACCATGCGGTCTGGCTGGTGCTATTATGGAACAGCACCCTTGTTTCTAACAGGAGTTCGCTGAACATAGGTGTAGAAGTAACAGTTTCAGGCAGCGAAAGACGACAAGAGAGCAAGGAAGAAGAGATGAGAGAAACAGGAATGCGCCGCGCACACCTTGCCGATTTTTTGAAAACCCGTCGTGCCCGCCTCCGTCCAGAGCAGTTTGATCTCCCCGCCTATCCCAGGCGTCGAAAGCCCGGACTCAGACGAGAAGAACTTGCCGGGCTCGCTGGAGTGGGCGTTTCCTGGTATACGTGGCTCGAACAAGGT
>JAFMRP010000717.1 GCA_017354095.1 Ktedonobacteraceae bacterium | reverse complement strand
CCATCGCTTCATGAAAAAAACCTGGCGAGGCGCGGCAGCGCCGAGAAGTCAGCCAGCCTCACTGCTGCTGCGACCCAAAAACATCAGCAGGATTATCAGTCGGAATAGCATCAGCTGGAGGCGCAATCGTCACCGGATCATTAAACTTGCTCAAATCGATGATCGTATCAAGATTAGTCGTAACACTGGATGGCGCCGCACCCACCGTGCCCGCCGTATCCGCCGTCAGATTCAACTTCAACTCCGTGCGATGAACATAAAACTGTGTCTCATCAATCCAGACATCAAGCGACGACTTGAAAGTCTTGGTACGATCCAGAATATTATCGGTAATCTGCTGCCCTACCATACTCTTCAACTGCGGATTGCTATCAAACAACTGGCGTAGCGCATCCTTGTCCAGGTCTGCCGATGCGTGCCGCAACTGCTGACCATTAAGCGCCTCAGTGCCATGATCAGTGATATTCGCGTGCTGAATCAGTCCCAGCAGGCTCTTCTGGTCCAGCTGCACGCCGGCGAAAGGATTGCCAGTCAGTCCCTGAAAACGATCCTTGTCCAGCACAAACCATTTGCCCTGAGTATTCTGCACGTAGATTTTGCCGTCTTGTACTATCTCAGCTACTTTCGTGTTCTGATTGATTGTCAGATTTAACTGCTCCTGGTTGGGCAGCACCACATCTCCACTTCCTTTAATCGCTGCCGTAAAATTTGTCGGCGTGCTAGTCGCGGTAGGCAAACCGCTGTTTGTCACTGCACCAGGCGTCGCATTGCTTGCCTGCGCGCTGCTGTTTGACTGCAAATCTATATGTGCCGTTTTAAGCTGCTTCATTGCGTCAGTGCTCTTCTGCAATACATCACCCAGAGACAGAGAACTACCACTATTACCCAGAGGAATCTGGCTGCACGCGCTGAGTAACAAAAGTATGCTCATGGCCGCCAGCAGCTCGAACATATGATAGCGTTTTATGATCGACATGATCGTATCTCCTTATAAATGCCAGCTCTCTAGAGAGCGCTAGATGTCTGCTATTCCTCTATACTTGATACGTACTACCTGGGCTAAAAGGTTTCTCTTACAAAATTCTCTCATGGTACTAGTTACAACAGCGCATGATGATGGTAATTTGTCACATAAGTGTGTGCCAGCACGCTTTCTCCGTAACTCATGACTGTTCTAAACGTATCTCTATAAGGTATAATCTTAAAGAAAGCATTTGTCCTTATCTCTGTTGAACAAGGGACCGGTATAAATGATGCAAGCGAAAAAAATCACACCACCATCTCTACATAGAAGTTTCTACTTATCATTGCTCATACTGAGCGCCTTGCTCGCCGTCGTGCTGGCGCTGCCGGGCCGTGCCCTTGCGGCCCCGCCTGGTGGTGACGTTTCCGATCCAGTAGTACGCGCCGTCGATATCGCCAAGCCCGCTGTTGTTCGCATTATTACCCAGGTCAGTGGCCACCTGACTGTGAATTTCAGCCAGAACAACAGCGTCGTCTTCCCGCAGGGAACGGGTAAGGTATATAGCGCGACTCTTTCCGGCAGCGGCACCTTCATCTCGCCAAATGGCGATATCCTGACTGCCGATCACGTCGTCTCACCACCCGGTGACGTGCTTCAAGAATTGGCTGCTCAAGACGTGTCCAACTACATCAACCAGCACCCGGAGCTGGGCCTGGGCCAGGTGAGCCCCGACGAGGCCTTGCAGGCCATGCTGAGTGGCCAGCTCAAGTCCTCTCCGTCCTACGATCTGAAACAGAGTGAGGTGTTCTATAGCACCGATTACACCGGCACCCTTACCGCAGCCCGGATCAGCGATATACCAGCCCAGTATCATGCCCCTGTTGACCAGATTAAAAAGGAGAGCTCCTTCGATCAGAAGGATGTCGCCATTGTACATACGCCTCTCAAAGACACTCCCAGCGTGCAATTGGGCGACTCCTCTTCGGTACAGCAGCAGGATCAACTGACAATCATCGGTTTTCCAGGCAATGGCGACGTGAGCCAGCGGCCTACTGATCTGCTGACTTCTTCTGTCAATACCATCTCCGTGAGCTCGATCAAAACAACCGATAGTGGTGCGCCTGTTATCCAGGTAGGCGGCAATGTGGAGCACGGCGATAGCGGCGGGCCCGCGCTGGATGGCGATGGCCGCGTGGTTGGCATTGTGAGCTTCGGCCTCGTTACAGCTAACTCTCCCGGTGGCACGAGCTTCCTGCAAGCTAGTAATAGCGCCCGCGAACTGGTGCAGGCCCTGAACCTGGATACCACGCCCGGCCAGTTCCAGAAACTCTGGGAGCAATCGTTCAACGATTATGCCGCAACTACCCCCGGACATTGGCATAAAGCAACCCAGGGCTTCCAGACTCTGTCAAACAGCTATCCCAACTTTAAAGCGGTGACGAAGTACTCTACCTATGCTCAGGAACAGGCTCAAAAAGAGCAGGCCCCGACACCTACTCCCAATAAGCAGCCTGCATCGCAATTCTCAGGACCAGTGATGCTGGCGGCTGCCATTGTGGTGATCATCCTGCTGGGCGGCGTGCTCTTCGCTACCCTGGCCTGGCCTCGCCGCAAGAAGAAGAATGTCGCCGCGCTTCCAACGACGCCCGCTCAGGCTGGTCCATCCGCCGATCCTCGACGACCTGGACCACCACCAGCTCGCCCTGCTGGCCCACCACAACAGCATTCGCCCGCCAATATGTATGAGGATGATAGCCTGGCAGCCTTCGGCGCACCCACCAGGAATAACTCTATGCCCCTTCCTCCCTCTGGCTTGCCAATGCAGTCTACAGGCCCACAGTCAACCGCTGTCCTGCGCCCGTGGCCCTGTGGACATATGAACCGGGCCAGCGCGCGCTTCTGCACCATCTGTGGCGAACCAGCACCCGTGCAATCTCCCACAGTCGCCCCTCCGGGACGTCCCGTAGAACAGTAAATAAACTCTCTCACAAGAGGTGGCCACCACAGCCACCTCTTTTCTCTACCTCTTCCTTCCTCATCTCATCACGCAACACTTTTTACTGGACATCTCTATCTATAATAAAATGAAGTGTGTTTTTGATCGATCAACAAGAAGGAGAATCCTATGGCAATTGCTGCTCACCCGATGAGACCAGGGAGGACCGCTTTCGCGCAAGGAATGTTCTGGGGGCTGCTGGCTGGCGTTCTGCAATGCGTCTTTACTTTTGTCGTCGGGGGCATCGGCGGTATCGCTATAGGCCTGCTCGCCGTGGTTATAGGCCTGCTTTGCGCCAGCATTGCCGCTGCCTGGAAAACAAGAAGCCTGGGGGCAGGTGCCCAGGCTGGCTTCTGGTGTGGCATATGGAGCGGCCTGCTCTTTATCATCGTCACCCTGCTGACGCTGTTTGTGCTTGGGAATAGGCAACTGCTGAAAGATCTGTACCTGCAATCACTACCCCTCTATACCGGCGGGCTAACGCTGCAATCTTTCGTATTGGTTGGTCTTCTTTCCGCCGGCTATATCTTTATAGCCGCGCTATTAGGAGGTATCATCGGGGCCATTGGTAGTATCTTTGGCCGCATCGTGCCAAGGCGTGTATAGCCCCTCCCACTGCCCTTTCACACCTCGTGGAAAGGCGACCCATAAAAGCACGAAAAAGCCTGGCCCTCCAGTGAAGGGCCAGGCTTTTTTGTCGCTATATCTCTCGCTATACCTCGCCTACGGCGCCCATGATGTTATAGCCAGCATCTACAAACATAATCTCACCCGTCACACCACGCGCCAGGTCGCTGCACAGGAAACGCGCGGCATCACCTACCTC
>JAFMRP010000716.1 GCA_017354095.1 Ktedonobacteraceae bacterium | reverse complement strand
TCCTTTCAACTTCCATTCTTCGGACGGGTGCGAAGAGCTGGGAGGAGTAATACATGAACAACAGCGCAAAATGTACAAGAAACGTTTAACTCAGTTCTTCAGTCTGACCCATTTCCTCCTCTCTTTGAGAAAAACGTTACCGTGTTGTATTGTTACCAATATAACACGGTAACGTAAAAGAGTCAAGCAGATGGAAGAGGAACAGCCAGTGAAGAGGGAAAATAACGAGGAACTATGAGTGTTGGGGCAAGGGTGTAAGGCAAGGACAAGGTTGGTAGGGTCTAGTGAGGAGCCTGCGGGCTCTCGCTAAAGCGAGTTACTGCACGGATTTTCGGTCGAGTCAGCAGGCAAGAGGGTGAGCCTACGGGCTCCATGCGTTGCTCGTATACACTTCTGAATTCTGAAAGGTCATAAGCGGGTTCCTACGAAAAATGGTGAAATGGTGGGATTGGGGTGGGTGATGTTTCAATGCAGGAATAGAAAGTTAATGCATTATGAATAATCAATTCATGGGGATACTATACTATAGAATGGAGAATACTATTATAGAATTGGGATTGATGTATGAACAAATCTATACGCGTTTCTTTTTTGAATGGAGAACAAAAAGGCAATACTTCTAGTCGCAGATTCTTTCCACGACGTGTTCCTATGATTTTGCAGCAGAATGCCGTCGAATGTGGAGGTGCCTGCCTGGCTATGATTCTTAGCTACTATGGGCATGCGATTACCGGCGCTGAAATCAGTGCCGCGACTGATCTTGGGAGGGATGGTCTTTCGGCGCGCGACCTGGTTAGCACGGCTCGCCAGTATGGCCTGCAGACGCAGGCGCTCTCGGCTTCCAGCGCGGATCCACGTCTGTTTCCTTTTCCGGCGATTATCTACTGGGAGCATCGACATTTTCTCATTGTGGAGCGCTGGTCCAGGCGTTTTGTGGAGGTGATTGATCCCAGCCAGGGACGTTTGCGTATGACGCACCAGGAATTTGCCGCGGGATTTTCTCACGTCGTCATATTGCTGCAGCCGGGCTCGCAGTTTCAGCGGCGCCGGACTGCTGCCAGGAAGCCAGCGACGCTTCTTGCTTATATCACGCGCTCTCTGAGGTTGTCGCCCTGGCTGTTTCTGCAGATACTGGTTGCTTCGCTGCTGCTGCAACTTTTTGGGCTCGCCGTCCCATTTGTGACGCAATATGTTGTCGATCGTACGTTTGCGTGGCAGGATGGAACGACCCCTGTACTTTATAGCGTTGGGGTGCTGCTTTTCCTCCTGGTGCAAGGGCTGCATAGTTATTTCCGCTCGCTTCGTCTGATCAAGTTGCAAACGCGGGTGAACGGCCAGGTCACCACGCAATTTTTCGCGCACCTGCTCAAGCTGCCTCTGCCATTTTTTTTGCAGCGTTCGAGTGGAGATCTGCTGGCGCGTATTGCCAGCAATGATCAGCTCAGCGACCTGGTAAGCAATCAGACGGTGTCTGTGCTGCTTGATAGTCTCTTTGTCATCGTTGATTTATTGATCCTTTTTCATCAATCGCTGCTTTTTGGCTGGATTGTCCTGGCGCTTGCGCTGCTGCAGTTGTGTATTTTGCTGCTGGCTGCTCCCCCCTTGCAGAGAAAGATCGCGAAAGAGTTGCAGGCCTTTGGTACTCACCAGGGATATACCGCCGAGGTTGTTAACGGGATAGGGACAATTAAGTCGCTCGGCGCGGAAGAGTCCGTGCTGGAGAAGTGGCTGCGGTTATTCCACCAGCACCAGCGCTTCACCCGTGAACTGCACACATTTATGGCCCTGCTTGAGACAGTGATCCAGAGTCTCAACCTGCTTGCGCCATTTCTTTTGCTAGGAATTGGCGCGGAACAGGTGATGCGGGGTCAGATGAGCATCGGAGAGGTGGTGGCGCTGAATGCACTGGCCACGGTGATTCTGGCTCCACTGGCATCCCTGGTGCATAGCGGCCAGCAGGTGCAAATGGCGCGGGGGCATCTTGCGCGCATCCAGGATGTTACCGCGGCTCTTCCAGAGCAAGAAGTCTCGCAGGTCAGCCATCCCAGGCAGCTTACGGGGGACATTCGCCTGGAGCGGGTGAGCTTTCACTATCCGGGGCAGCAGCAGGCAGTGCTTCAGGATATTCATTTGCATATTCGTCCCGGGCAGAAGGTGGCGCTGGTTGGGCAAACAGGATCGGGCAAGAGTACCCTGGGGAAACTGTTGCTTGGATTCTATCCTCCGGCTCAAGGGGATATATTCTATGATGGTACTGCCCTGCGAACGCTGAACTTGCAGGCGGTTCGGCAGCAGCTTGGAGTGGTGTTGCAGGAAGAGAAGATCTTCCATGGGTCGATCAAAGAGAACATTACGCTGCGCGATCCGGGGTTGACGATGGAGCAGATTGAGAGGGCAGCACGGCTGGCCGCATTTCACGAGGATGTGCTCCGGCTGCCGATGGGATACGAGACACTGGTTGGCGAGGGAGGAACGGCTCTTTCTGGTGGGCAGCGCCAGCGCCTGGCACTGGCGCGAGCGCTGGCGCATCAGCCAGCGATTCTTTTGCTGGACGAGGCCACCAGCGCGCTTGATGTCGCGACAGAGCGAAGTGTTGAGGATAATCTGGCCACGCTCTCCTGTACACAGATCATTATTACGCATCGTCTCAGCACGATTCAGCAGGCCGATTGTATTGTCGTTCTGGATCAAGGGCATATTGTCGAGCAGGGGACCCATGAGCAATTGCTGGAGCGACGAGGTTATTATGCCTCACTGTTGCGTCAACAACTTAAGCAGCAGGACACGGAATTTGTGGATGTGGAGGAAGACGAGGAGGATGATTATAATGTCCCCACTGAGCCTCTAAGAATGCGGGTTCCGGCCTCGCGAGTGAGGTAGTAATATACAGACAAGGGCTGGAGCGACGAGGCTCCAGCCCTCCCTAGACACCTGTTGGGGTGTGTAGTTATGTTTACCAGCGATGGTGGTGATGGCGATGGCGATGAATATAGTGACGGCGGTGATCGTGCCAGCAGCGCCCACGGGCACCGACAACGCTTTCCAACTCCTCATCACTTAACATCACAACGCCCTGAGGAAGAGCCTGCTGATCGGCGGATGAGACGATCATATGATCGACCTGAGATGTGCTCTCGTGTTCCTTACGTGATTGCATCAGTTTTTCCTCCTATAAAAAACCACTATTGGTATGAGCGAGTCCGTTCACTTCAGCATGTGCGACAACATCATCTAATGTCCTTATCAGATAAAGTTACTTTCGCAACATGTATAGCTTGATTTCTTGTTTCAAGCTATTCCTTGAAGTAACTCACTCTAATTTCATTATAAAAAGCCGAACAACAGAAGTACTTCGATTTACGAAATGTGTGACTATCGAACTAATTAGCCTATATTTCTCTATGTGACATCCACAGAGCGATTAAGAGCATGACCACAGTAAAGGCCAGCAGCACGGCCAGATTCCAGGGTACGCTGGTGATATCGTAGCCCAGGAGAACCCCGCGAATGGCGTTGACGCCATAGGAGAGAGGATTGAGCAAGAGCACTGTATGGAGCCAGGGGGGAACCTGGTGAGTGGGGAAGATCGCGCCAGAGAACATATAGAGGGGCAGGGTAATAAAGTTCTGGATTGTGCCGAAGTTCTCAAAGTCCGTGATCCACATGGCCATGACCACTCCCAGGCCTGAGATAGCCAGGGCGGTCACAAAGGTTGCCGCGATGGTCGCCAGCACGTTCAGGGGAGTCAGGGTAACGGCGGCGAATGGGGCGAAGATCAGGATGATCAGGGCCTGGATC
>JAFMRP010000715.1 GCA_017354095.1 Ktedonobacteraceae bacterium | reverse complement strand
GACGCGATTGGGCGGGCTGCAGGCTGGGCCGGTGCTGGATGAGTCGAGAGGCCGGATTGGGCGCGGCGGTGCTGCTCGATACAGGCCAGTAAAGCCAGTTCGAGGCCCAGTTGTGGCGCGCCCTGGTTGCGCTGCACCAGGTCATTCTGGGCGAAGATGCGCGCGCATTCAGTCAGTTCTTCCAGGCCAAACAGGCGCGCCATTTGCGCAATTTCGCGCACCTCATCTTCCGTGCTATCCAGAATCTCGCCGACGTTAGCGCCGGCATTGCTCAGCATCATCGCGCGCCAGTACTCAATCATCTGGCTATTGACCTGGCGCAGGTCGGCGCCGGCATTGCTCAACGCATGGATCTGGTGCAGGCCGGCAGAGCTATTCAGATCGGCCACAGCGCGGACCATATTCTGGATGACGCGCGGATCGGCGACACCCAGCATCGCCTGCACCTGGTTTATAGAAATCTCTGATCCGCAATAGGCGATGGCCTGGTCCAGCAGGCTCAGGGCGTCGCGCATGCCACCGGCAGCGGCCCTGGCGATCAGTTCGGACGCGCCTGCCTCCAGGTGGATCTGTTCCAGTTCGGCGATGTGCTTGAGGTGTGAGACGATCTGGCGCGTGGTAAAGCGCTTGAAATCGAAGCGCTGGCAGCGCGAGAGCACCGTTGGCAGCATTTTATGGACATCGGTGGTGGCCATCACAAAGATCGCGTGTGGGGGCGGCTCTTCCAGAGTTTTCAGCAAAGCATTGAAGGCCTCTACGGTCAGCATATGCGCTTCGTCGAGGATATAGACCTTATACTTGCCGGTGACGGGTGGCATCTTCACTTTCTCGCGCAGTTCGCGGATGCTATCGATGCCGCGATTGGAGGCAGCATCGATCTCGATCACATTGAAGGAGTTGCCGGAGGTAATTTCGCGGCATTGCTGGCACTCGTTGCAGGGTTCGCCATGCTGCGGATTGGTGCAGTTGATTGTTTTGGCGAGGAGGCGGGCAGTCGTTGTTTTGCCGGTGCCACGTGGGCCGGTGAAGAGATAGGCATGGGCCAGCTTGCCGCTACTCAGCGCGTTTTTGAGCGTCTGTTTGAGGGCCTCCTGGCCTACCATTTCATCGAACGTTTGCGAACGCCATTTGCGGTAGAGAGCTTGTGAAGTCATCGTGAAACTCCGCCTGGACACAATTTCAGGAGCCGCGTCCACCCGCCGGGGAGAAAAGGGAAAGACATGGAAAACCGATTTTCGCCCGGTCCTGCTGGTCAGCACAACCAGGCTGCCCTGCGGCACCCAGAGAGGTCCATTTACCGTTGCTTCCTCACGGACCTAGCGGGGTTCACGAACATCTGCCGCGCAGGACCTAGTTGTGCCGACCAGCAGGACCCGATGAAAATCGGTCCGTCCCACCTCTGTTCTCATCTCGTGGGACGGGCCTATTGTACTACTTTCAAGGTACTCTGTCAAGCATTTTGATCGAGATACTTTCCGATCAGCAGGCTATATTTCTGCTTGACCTCGATCGGGATAGCCGAGCGATCGGTCGTGATCGCGGTGGAGAGGGTCTGCGCGCATGCACAGTCGAGCTGTGCGCGATCGGAGGGAATTTTGTGGGCCACGTCGCGCAGGATGCGCTGTGCGCTGGCTATATTGGCTCCCAGATTGCCCATCACCAGTTCAACTGTTACCGACTCCTCGGACTCGTGCCAGCAATCATAGTCGGTAGCGCAGGCAATGGTTGCGTAGCACAGTTCGGCTTCGCGTGCCAGCTTGGCCTCTGGCAGGGCAGTCATGCCGATGATATCCATGCCCAGTTTGCGATAGATATTCGACTCGGCCTTTGTGGAGAAGAGCGGCCCTTCCATACAGACGTAGGTGCCGCCCTTATGTACATTGACATCGCCCAGCTGGCTCGCCGAGGTATAGAGCAGGTCACTGAGCGTGGGGCAGAACGGCTCGGCGAAGGGGCAATGCACAACGAGGCCGCCCTCAAAAAAGCTGTTGACGCGGCTTTTGGTGCGATCAAACAGCTGATCAGGAATGACCAGATCGCGAGGCGCGATATCTTCACGCAGGCTGCCCACTGCACTGACCGAGATCACCCATTCGACGCCCAGGCTTTTCAGTGCCCAGATGTTGGCGCGCGAAGGCACCTCGGTCGGATTGAGGCGATGGCCGCGGCCATGGCGAGGCAGGAAGGCCATCTCGACCCCGGAGACCTTACCGATGGTGATGAGGTCGCTCGGGCTGCCGAAAGGCGTGGAGACGTTGACCTCTTCGATGTCGGTCATCCCTTCCATGCGATAGAGCCCGCTGCCCCCAATTACACCAATTTTTGCCTGAGGCATGCTGCCTGACCCTACCTTTCTGTGTTATTGTACCTTGATGCGGATGTATTGTCGTTTGCCGGCTTTGAGTACGGCCCCATTGAGGGCATCGACGACAAAATCTGAGCTGTTGATACGCTCGGTTTTGTCTGCGTCGCCCGAGGGGAAGAGGGAGACGCCGCCCTGGCGGATCAGCTCTCTGGCCCGATTGTTGCTCGCGGCCAGTTCGGCATCGACCAGCAGCTCGACAATATTCTTTGGCCCGCTCATAGCGTATTCGGGGATGTCGGCTGGCAATTTGCGCTCGGAGAACTGGCGCAGAAAGGCCTCCTGGGCAAGCAGTGCAGAGGTGGCATCGTGGAATTCGCTGGCGATCTCGCGCGCCATGCGCAGCTTGACATCGCGCGGGTTCAGCGTCCCTTCGGCCATTTTGCGGTCAAACTCGTCCAGTTCGGCATCTTCCACATCGGTCAGCGCTTCAAAGTAGGTGCGCATGACGGGGTCGGGCAGCGACATGAGCTTGCCGAACATATCGTTGGCGGGGGCAGTCAAGGCGATGTAGTTATTCAGCGATTTACCCATTTTCTGGACGCCATCCAGGCCAACGATCAGATTCACCGTCAGGATTTGCTGCGAAGGCTGGCCAAAGATGGGCTGCAGCTCGCGCCCGACCAGCAGATTGAAGGTCTGATCGGTGCCGCCAATTTCCACATCCGAGCGCAGCGCGACCGAGTCGTAGCCCTGCAGCAGCGGGTACATAAACTCGGACAGGTAGATCTCCACGCCGCTTTTGTAGCGTTTGGAGAAATCGTCGCGCTCCAGCATCTGCGCTACGGTTTTGTGGCCCTGCAGTCTCATGGCGTCGGCCAGCGTGAACTGATCGAACCACTCGCTCTGGCGATGTATTTCGGTCTCGGCGGGATCGACGATTCTGAAAAACTGATCGAGATAGGTAGTGGCATTAGCGTTGACCTCTTCGGCGGTCAGCGCCTTACGGGCCTCAGTTCTGCCACTTGGATCGCCCAGGCGAGCCGTCCAGTCGCCGATTACGACCACCGTTTTGTGGCCCATACGCTGGAACTGGCGTAGTTTGCGTAAAACAACGGCGTGCCCGATGGTTAGATCGTAGTGCGTCGGGTCTATGCCCAGTTTGATACGCAGAGGCTGGCCTTTGTTACCCTCAAGCAGCATGCGGCGCAGGTCCGCTTCCTTCTCTACCAGGGCCACGCCGCGCCTCAGCAGGTTGTCTATAGCTTGTGGTGTTGGCTGTGATTTCACCGTCACGTCAGCGACCTCCCAGATTCTATATTGAACGTCTCGAAGGCATTTTAGCAGAACCTGCTTATGTCGTCGAGGGGTAGAGCGTAGATCCCCGGAGCTTTTTATAAAGGGGAGTCACCGGAAATTTTTGGGGAATCGATGTAAAAAACCCTTCACATCCTTCACAGCGGCTCCAGAGGCCGCTGCAGACCCTTCACCGATCCTTCACCGCCCC
>JAFMRP010000111.1 GCA_017354095.1 Ktedonobacteraceae bacterium | reverse complement strand
GGCGTTCAAGCGGTTCTTCGAGGAAATACTCCAACGCGCTCTGTACCGGGCAGGACATCTCTTCGCGGATGAATCGGACGGGTTGAACGACCACCTGGCGCGTTTGCTCACGCAGCATGGATGCCGGAACGTACAGACGCGAGCCTATCCGTTGACATTCCGGGCAGGAACGCCTGAATGGCAGTCGTACTACGATGATGCCACACATGCCTTACAAACGGTTCGCCCCTTTTTTCAAAAATGGGGCAGTGTCACGGAAGAGTATGACGCGATCAAGCAGCAGACCCTGGATGAGATGCAGCGTCCCGATTTTTACGGTACCTGGAATCTCCTGACAGCCTGGGGGAGCAAGGCCTGATCCTCATTGCAAATCCAGCGAGAGCCCCCGCAAGGGGGCTCTCCCGCTTCAAGGCTCCGGTCATAAATGCTCGACACGCTGTATTTGCTCTTGTATAATGAGGGTACGTGATGTTTGTCCATACAGCGGCAGGCTAGAGCAGAAAGTATGAGCATGAGTGACAAGACAGGTAAAGAGCGGATACATGACACTTCGCGGGAGCCGCGAAAGCAGGAGCATCCCAGTACATATATAGTCCAGGATCGTGAGAACCGGCGAGAGATGCTGCGCCTGGCGATTCAGGACCAGATGATTACCAGCGGGATGGGGGGAGTTCTCCCAGAGCAGCCTAATCCTACGGTCTTCCAGCGTGTGCTGGATGTGGCATGTGGGACGGGGGGATGGGCGATCGAGGCGGCTCGAAACTATCCGGCGATGTCGGTAGCGGGGATCGACATTAGCCAGCAGATGATCGAGTATGCTCGCGGGCTGGCTGCGGACCAGCAGGTGAATGACCGGGTCGAATTTCACGTCATGGATGCCCTGCGCATCCTCGAATTTCCTGACCGGTTCTTCGACCTGGTGAACCTGCGATTTGGCGTCAGTTTTCTGCGTACATGGGACTGGCCCAAAATGCTCAGCGAACTGCTGCGCGTGACCCGTCCAGGAGGCATCGTCAGAGTCACTGATGAGGAGATTGTGCACCCCGGCAGCAGCCCGGCGATCTCGCGGTCCTTCCAGGAGGAGATGCTTCAGCGTGCTCTGTACCAGGCAGGGCATCTCTTCGCGGATAAAACGACGGGTTTGACCGATCACCTGGAGCGCCTGCTCATACAGCATGGGTGCCTGCAAGTGCAGACGAAAGCTCACGCGCTGGTATTCCGGGCAGGAACGCCCGAATGGCAGGCATATTATGGTGATGTTGAGCATGCCTTTCAAACGATCCGTCCATTTTTACAGAAGTGGGCAGGCAGTGGCGCCACCAGGGAGTATGACGCGATCAGACAACGTATCCAGGAGGAGATGCAGCAGCCTGATTTTCACGCTACCTGGAATCTGCTCACGGTCTGGGGAGTCAGGCCAGACACTATAGAGTCAGAACAGGTGCATTGAGATTGTGGGCTGTTCAGGCCGAATGAAACTTGCTTGCTTATGGGGTCATGGGCAGGCGCACCTCGATATCCGTGCCCTGCTGCGGGGCACTTTTAATAGTGAGGGTGCCACCTGTTTTTATGGCACGTTCCTGCATAGAGCGCACGCCGAAGTGTCCGGGGAAGGGGTTGGCCGGGTCAAACCCCTTCCCATCATCGCGTATCTGAAGGCGAAGTTCGTGCTCCTGCTGAGAGAGGCGGAGCGTCACAGTGGTGGCTCGCGCGTGCTTGACGATGTTGTGAAGTGCTTCCTGTGCGATGCGATAGAGGGTATGCTTTAGCTCCAACGAGATAGCAGGTTCCTCGTCCAGGCTCGCATCGACGGTTAACTGATAGCGCGTGCGCAGAACCGCTACCTGTTTGATGAGGGCTGCCACCAGGCCTTCGTTCTCCAGGGATTCGGGACGTAGTTCGAAGATCAGCGCGCGCATCTCAGCGAGTCCCGCTTCGGTGAGTGAGATCACGTATGCAAGCGAGGCCCGGGCCTGTTCAGGGTCATTCTCCAACGCTTCCTGAGCGGTGTGTGCTCCCAGACTGATGCCGTAGAGAGCCTGGGAGACCGAATCGTGAAGCTCGCGGGCCAGGCGCTGCCGCTCCTGGAGCGAGGCCAGTTCCTGGGCCTGCTCGTAGAGGCGGCGCAGCTCGTGTTCGCGGCTGCTCGCCTGTTCGGCTCTCCGGCGCAGCGTTGCGGCCAGTTGGCTCGTTGTCACGGAGATAGTCAAGAAGACCACCAGTGTGAGCAGATCCTCCAGTTTGTCCACGATGAGGGTGTAGGATGGGGGAAGAAAGAAGAAGTCAAGGGCGAGGAAGGAGAGCAGCGACGCGAGGCTGGCTGCAAACAGCCCACGGGTGCCGGTTATAGCAAGGATCACGAGCAGATAAAATAACGAGACAGCAGAAACTCTTGGGTAAAGGTGTGCGAATATGATGACGGCAGTGATCAGTGCGACTCCCCCGATGGCGAGCAAGCTATCGGTTATGATGCGTTTCCATCGTGGTTTTTCATGCACTGCAGGTGTAGTAATACGTTCCACGTATTTTAACATTTTTCGCTCCCTTGCACCTCTTTGTGTTCCTGCTATTATGCTGGTTCGATCTTGATAAGCCCGAGCCGCATGGCACATAGGATGGCCTGAGTGCGGCTCTGCACGCCCAGCTTTGACAGGATATGGCGAACGTGGACTTTGACGGTGTCCTCGACGATCTGGAGATGCTGCGCGATCTCTTTATTGGAAAGTCCCTGTGAGAGCAGGCGCAATACCTCTGTTTCTCGTTCGGTCAAAGCCTCAGTTGGCGGTGGGGATTGGACGTGACGTACGAGAGAGGCGGATGCCTGTGGTGAGAGCTGGACCTGCCCGGCTGCTGCCGCTTTGATCGCGCTGCGCAGCTCGGCGGCCTGGGTGTCCTTGAGCAGATAGCCAATCGCCCCAGCTCGTACCGCGTCGATGACGGTAGCTCCTTCTAGCACACTGGTGAGGGCGATGACCTCGGTTTCTGGCAGCTCACGGCGAAGCGCAGCAGTGGCCGCAATCCCATCCATGATGGGCATCAATACATCCATCAGTATCACATCCGGGTGCAGCTGGTGCGCCAGGCGCACGGCTTCTTCTCCATCACCGGCCTCGCCCACAATCGCAATATCTGGATCTCGTCCCAGGAACATCCGCAGTCCCTCACGCACGACGCTGTGATCATCGGCGATCAATACGCGGACCGTCATCGGTTCCTCTCCTTCCCGGTAAGGTCGCCCTACTCCTAAAGAGGTAGGGGAGATGTACTCTCATAGACGATGTGTTCTTCCTCATACGCCTCTATACTGCTTCTGGTGGGTTAAGAATGTTGCCCGGCGCTATTGTGTCCGAGCAGCGTGTACTTCCTTCAGTGTATCATAAGTGCTTGAGCTGCGCTATTGGGGCGCTGCCCGGTAGGAGAAAACCATGATTACCCTGCTTCTCGTGGAGGATGACATCCAGGTGCGCCAGGGGCTGCGCACCTGGCTCGAACGAGCCGCTGACATCACGGTAGTAGGGGAAACAGGCAATGGCGTAGAAGCTTGCGCGCTGGCACAGGCCCTACAACCCACAGTAATACTCCTGGACCTCCCCTCATCTGCTCATCATGGAATCACCATGACGGCGGCGCTCCATGCCCTGGTTCCACAGAGCAGGATCGTTCTACTCAGTCTCCACGAGGGAGCTGTCCTTCGGGCGCAGGCACGAGCGGCTGGAGCAGTGATGGTCGTTGGAAAGCAGGGAGGAGGCCAGGCCCTCCTGGAAGCGATACGCCAGGTAGGAGGGCCGGAAGAGGTTTGCTTGCCTGTGACTTCACAGGAGGTCGAACCATGAATCTCCAGGATTTGGAGAGGCTCTATGGGGGAGCCGCGCGCTATAGCGACTACCAGCGTGGGGAGCGGATTGCCTTTGTGGGGGAGGGCAGGCTCTATACCGGTACTATCCTCTGGATCTGCGCGCCAGGATGCGTTTTACGACAATCCATGCCCCTGCGCTATATCGTCGCAGTTGATCAGATGGCGCAGGCCCCTTGCCTGGTATGGCCGCGTACGATCCTTGAGCAGCGAACACCATGAGAGAAGATAATACCCACCGCTTTGTATCGGAAACTGTACAACAGAAGAAGGTGTGGTTATGACACAGGTCTCGCATCCGCAAGGAGGCCCTTCCCATGCCCATGGGGATGCTCACGGCAAGGCATCGCTGGGGCCGCTGTTATGTTGGGCGGTTGTCTTCGCCGATATTGGCTCCTCGATCTACTATGTACCTGGTATCCTGTATAGCAACGTGGGAGGATTGGCAGGCTTTTTCGTTTTGCTGACCATGATCGTTTTTGTCCTGCTCACACTCAAGTATGCCGAAGTCAGCGCACGCTTCCCCGAGGGCGGAGGGGTCGTCTCGGTCGCAGCCCAGGGTATCCACATCTGGGCGGGGGCCCTGGGAGGCATGTTTATTCTGGTCAGCTACTTCCTCACGGCGGCCATCAGCTGCCTATCGGCGATCCAATACCTCGCGGTTGTCTTTCCCGGCCTGCTCCCTTTTGTCCTGATCGTCACCATCGGGGTCCTGTTGCTGCTGGGCGTGCTCAATTGGGTCGGCATTAGTGAAAGCGCGCGGGTGAGTATGGTCGCCGCGCTGATCGCCTTTGGTAGCGACCTGGCGGTGCTCTTTGTTGTGTTTACCCACGTCTCCTTCCCTCAGGTAATCGAGTTGTTCCTGGATGCCTTTCAACAGGAGGCCGTTACCCCCACCTCTATCCTGATCGGCTTTGCCGGAGCCTTCCTGGCCTTCTCTGGCCTGGAGAGCATTTCACAGCTCTCTCCAGTGATGAAGGCGCCCCGTAAGAAGGTGATCAGCCTGGCACTCCTGCTCGTTGTTTTGACGATTGGCTTCACCAGTCCGCTACTCACGACACTTTCGACGCTCTTGCAGCCCGACGCCTCCCGGGATGAGGTGCTTTCGACGCAGCTCATCTCGCTGCTTGGCGGGCACTGGGGCAGTACCATCGTGCAGCAGGAGGTGGCGGTGAGCGCCAGCCTGATCCTGATCTTCGCGGGCAATACCGCAATTATCGGCGCGTATCACGTGTTTCTGGCGCTGTCACGCATGGATTTCCTGCCCTCGTTTATCCTCCAGCGCAATCGTCTGCGCAACACCCCCCATTATTCGATCGCGTTGGCAACAGGGATACCGATCCTGGTGCTGCTGATTGCCAATGGGCAGATCAACATGCTGGGCGATATGTACGCGTTTGGGCTTCTGGGAGCCTTCGCGCTCACATGCCTGGGGCTGGATATTATTCGCGCTCGCGAACGGCGCATCCAGCGAACCGCCAGTACACAGCCTGCATCTATCAAAACGCCTGTGGCTTCACTGGACGCGCTTATACCTGTCTCTTTTGAAGATCCGTACGCAGCTAATGGTGCCCGGCCAGATTCAGAGGCTGCTTCCAGTCCGCTCGGGAGGCTGCGTCCATTGCTGGCGCAGTGGTGGCGGAAGCTGGATTTCGGGCTGGGCATTCTGACCACGGTACTGGTGATCCTGGCCTGGACGATCGGTCTTTTCTCCAAACCACTGGGAATGGCCTTTGGAGGCTCGGTCGTGCTGATAGGAGTGGCGGTGGCGGTTGTCAATTATATGCGCCAGGGCCGCACGCTGGTACTGCCAACGCCGCTGGAGACACGCATGCCCGGCTCGATCCTGGTTGTGTTGATGGGTGATGGAAAGCATAACGAGCAGGTGATCGAGAGCGCGCTGCAGGAAGCAGCCTATACACAGCCGATCGTTTTTCTGTACCTGAGTGATCAGAAGCTGCAGCGAGTCCCACATCCCTTTGAGATCGTCGATCCCTACCTGGAAGATATAGAGGCTAAAGAGGCATTCCGCCAGGCGGAACGATTGGCGCGCCGAGAGAGGGTGCCGCGCCGGTTTATCTACCAGCTAGCGACTCCCGAGAAACTGGCCCAGGTCTGGACATTTGTGCAGCCACGCGATGTGGTGCTTCCGGCGGCACTGGTGGACCAGGCTCACGAGATCAATCCTGATCGTTTGCGCTACGAGATGACGGGAAACGGCAGGGTGGCACACCTGGTCAAGCACTGGTAATCATAGGGACAGCGTGCTTGCTGCATAGCATGGAGAAGGAAAATGGCGAAACCACTCATGCTCCTTCCCTTTGTGCATGGGATTGATATACCGGCGCTCTCTTGCGCCCTCTCCTTTGCCCAGGAGACAGATGCTACCCTGCTGCTCGTCTCTTTGATCCGCCTCTCGCAAGGATCAAAGAGGCGAGGCATCCGGCCAGAAGCTGTCGCGCAGGCGCATGATTTCTTTGAGGTGATGGCGCACAAGGCGGAACGAGCCGGGGTGGCTACCAGGCGCGTGCAACTTTCGACGCAGCGGGTCCCGAGAAGCATCAAGGCGCTGGCGCAAGAAATGGCCTGCGCTGGTGTTCTGCTCTTTGTGCGAGATGGAACAGGGGTGCTCCTGGAAACGAGCGATATCAAGCAACTGCTTGAGCAACCCGCTCAGCCGGTGTATCTGTTCCGCCTCGCCCCGCGCAAGAGTCTGTTCTCACTGGCGGGCGCCGCGCTGGCTCGCTGGTTCCGCCCGCTTCTGCGATGGAATCCCGCCTCCTTTTGATAATCGGTATACGAGAAATGGGGGACCGGGATTGACGAATTGTACAGATAGAATTATGCTATTTATGTGAAGAAGCGAGAATACTTTGCATAAATGGAGGTTCGCGAGACTGATGACACCCTGGGAACGCTGCTTGTGCCCGGATTGTACGCTGGTGTGGGAGCGGAATCTGGATGGAGCGTGGCGCTATATCGCTCGCATCGCCGTGCCGGTGCCAGCGGAACGTGCCTGTCCTGCATGCGCGAGTAATTTGCGCGTGCAATGGATGGAACCACTACCTGTACTGCCAAAAGATGAGAAATAGTAAATAGGCAATTGAAGATGTGATGCGAGCAGACCCCGCAAGGGAGGAGGGCCTGATGGCAAGTATGAAGGAAGCCGGCCCCCACAAGGGGGCCGGCATTTTTGACCGCTCGTTCTGCGGTGGTTATCTCACGGCTTGAGAATAACCTTGGTATAGCCTTCGATGCGCTTGTCAAACTTTTCGTAGGCCGTGGGCGCATCATTCAGGGGAACTTCGTGTGATACGATGAAACTGGGTTTCGCTCTGCCCGCGATAATCAGGTCGCGCAGGTGGCGGTTGTAGCGCTTCACGTTGCACTGGCCCGTACCCAGGCTTAGCCCCTTCTCAAAGAGCTTGCCGAATGGAATGAGCAAACGCCCCTCTCTGGCGTGTGGGTCCACGCCGCCCGGATCTGATGGTACGTAGAGGCCCGGGATACCAAGCATGCCTGTGGGATTGACGATCTGTATCAAAGCGTCCAGTACGGCTGAAGGCGCTTCGCTTGTCTTGCCCGGCTCAATGGCCTGGTAGCCCACAGCATCAATGCCCTTGTCCACCCCGTCACCGTGCCGCATCTGGCGAATCTGCTCCACCGGGTCCCCTTTGCTAAAGTCGATCGGGATGGCTCCGATCTCCTTCATCTTCTGCAGGCGCTCCGGGACGCGATCAACCACGTAGACTTCGGCGGCTCCACGAATGAGGCAGCTATAGGCGGCCATCGCGCCAACGGGACCCGCGCCAAAGACTACCACCGTTTCGCCTGGCGCTACCTGCGCCAGTTCCGCACCATGGTAGCCGGTGGGGAAGATATCTGCCAGCAGCGCGAAATCGTCTTCGTGCTCCGTTCCCGATGGTAGCTTGAGGGCGTTGAAGTCCGCATAGGGAACCCGTAAGAGCTCAGCCTGTCCGCCAGTGTAAGGACCCATGGCGACATATCCATAAGCGCCACCAGCGAAACCGGGATTGACGGTGAGGCAGAAACCGGTGTAGCCGCGTTCGCAATTCTTGCAAAAGCCACACGCCACGTTAAAGGGCATTACGACGCGATCCCCTTTATGCAGCGTGGTCACACCTGCCCCCACTTCTTCAATGACGCCCATGTTCTCATGCCCGAAGACGATGCCGGGCTGTGCTGCCGTGCGGCCCTCATACATATGCAGGTCTGAACCACAGATACAGGCGGAGGTGACGCGCACTATCGCGTCGTTGGGATGCTCAATTTTGGGGTCAGCCACCTGCTCTACGGCCACCTGGAACGCGCCCTTGTATACTACAGCTCGCATAATTAGCTCCTGATATCTGTCTTTCTCTCGTGCTTACAAGGTAAAGACATCTTACATGCGAAAGACTACAGTGACGCGTACATATGTGCTCATCTATATGCCCGGTCGTCGGTTTGACGGGTACGGCCTGCGCTACGGTATGGCCCGGGAGTTGTGCTTATCTTAACCATTTCCGGTGCATCCGCGCTTTGTACAGGGGACTTATATCATATTTTCCCCCGAGAATCAATGGAGCCGATTGCCAGCGCTAATTCCTGGTCAGATACTGCACGCTGAATAACGCCTGCGGGTCCGTCCAGACGTTGGCGACGGAGAAGCCTGCACTGGCTGCTAAGCGTGCAAATTCCGCCAGGGTGTATTTGTAGGAGCTCTCCGTCCAGATACTTTCTCCTGGCGCGAAAGGCAGCATCTCTTCCCCGATATGTACCTCCTGGTCTTGCAAGCTGACAAGGTGCATCTCAATGCGATGCTGCCCGGGATTATAAAAGGCGTAGTGCCTGAACTGGTCCAGCTGGAAGTCCGCGCCTAATTCTCGATTGATGCGCGCCAGCATGTTCATGTTAAACTGGGCCGTCACGCCCTTACTGTCGTTATAGGCGCGATGTAGGATATTGAAGTCTTTCTTTAAGTCAACTCCAATGAGCAGGCCTTCGCAGGCGTTCGCGATCTGCCGCAAAAAGCGCCGCGCCGGCTCGGGATCGAAGTTGCTGATCGTTGATCCCGGAAAGTAGGCGATGCGCCGGGCCACAGGGTGTTGCGGCTGCGGTATCTCGAAATCGCTGGTATAGTCGGCGCAGATTGGCATCACTTCCAGGTTGGGATACCCAACGGCCAGCCCAATTGATGAGCTTAACAGGTACTCCTTTGAGATATCAATGGGTACGTAGGCGGTGGGCTCAGGTAAGGCATCCAGCAGGAGGCGCGTCTTTTTACTGTTGCCACTGCCATATTCGATGATCTGGCAGTGCGGGCCCAGCAGTTCCGCGATCGCCTGCATGTTCTTTTGCATGATCTCCAGCTCGACGCGCGTCACATAGTACTCATCCAATGAGCAGATCTGTTCGAAGAGCTGGGAGCCTCGTTCGTCGTAAAAGTACTTGCTATACAGCTCCTTCTGCTCTTTGCGCAGTCCGTGCAACACTTCTCTGTAAAAATCGGCGGGCCTGGGTTCAAAATTGGAGAACCCAAGCCGCACCTCGATCTGTTGTATCATCGTTATTGGTCCTTTGCCAGGCGCAGGCCCGTGAATTGCCAGCGAGCGTCCGGCGGGAAGAAGTTTCGATACGTGGGACGGATATGCGAAAGGGCAGTCGCGCACGAGCCACCACGTAGCACGAACTGGTTACACATGAATTTGCCGTTGTACTCTCCCAGCGCGCCATCAGCCCATTTATAGCCGGGATAGGGCGCGTAGGGACTCTGCGTCCATTCCCACACGTCACCATACATCTGGGCCAGTGGCTGCCTGGCCGTGGCCTCGTTCAACGGTGTGGGATGATAGA
>JAFMRP010000714.1 GCA_017354095.1 Ktedonobacteraceae bacterium | reverse complement strand
CCGCACCCGTCAAACGAAGTTTGACAGAGTAGTAGGAGAAAAACCAGACATGACAGCCTACCTTAACAGCGACGGCTCCGGCCTCGTCGGAGCCCTCAACCCATCCCTGGTCGGCCAGGCCCTCCGGGTCGACAACGCCGGCAACCTCAGCGTGCAGGACTTCGTCCGCGCCGCCATTATGCGGGGCAAAGGCTTCATCGCCACCACCGGCCTGCTCAACCTGGCCGCCGGAACCTACCCGCTCAGCATCTTCAACCCGGCGAACAGCGGCAAAAGCCTGCTCATCCACTCAGTCAGAATGTCCAGCGGTGGCAGCTCCATCAACGCCCAGCTCAATCTCGTAACCACCAACCCGAGCTTCGCCAGTGCCGCCAGCCCCGCCAATGCCAGGCCCGGAAGTGGCTCATCCGCCGCCTCCGCCACCTTCGCCAGCACCAACCAGGCTCCGGCAGGCACAATCATACAGATCGAGCAAGGCGCGCAAAACGTCGTTTCCGAACAGCCAGGCAGCGGTGCCGCCATCCTGCTGCCAGCCGGCAGCGCCAACGGCCTCGTCGCCTACATCACCACCTTCGCCACCGGCTACCTGGCCATCACCGCCAGCTGGCTCGAGTTCTAGCCAAAAGGAAAGGAACAACAAACAATGCTCGACTTTCTCGAACTCCAGTTCGGTCGCTACAACGGCGGCCAGAACGCGCCCATCGGCACCTACGTCAACATGCGCACCATGGCCTACTACCAGCAGGCCAGCGACGGCACCCTACCCAACGACGGCACCTGGCTGCCCATCTCAACCAGCCCAACATTTACCGCCACCCAGATCGCCAACGCGCTCAACAACGTACTCGGCACCAATTATAACGCCGGCAACTTCCACGCCCGTACCGGCGCCGACGCCTCGCCCTCCCCAGGCCAGATGAGCAACGACGCCTGACCCATCCGGGATGCCGCCATATCGGGTGTGTAGAGGAGGAACAAACCGTGAGGCAGCGGCAGCGGAACCTGTAGGGGCAGGGGGTGTAGAGAGGCAGGGTGCTACCGCTCCGAGCCCCTGACGAACGCAGTTCGTAGCCGCGCCAGACTCCTTGCAGACGGCCTGGGCGCGCAGCGCCAGATGCGCGAGCATCGTTGGCCGTCTGGACCAGAGGCCCGGCGTTGGGGCTCGGAATAAGGAAGTTAGGGCCCTTGAGGTTGCCCTTCGCGCTCGTTGCCCCTTTTCCCGAATACGTCTTGTGGGTTTGCGCTATCGATAGGCCTCGGCCTGCAGGTTGAACAGTTCGGCATATCGCCCATCGAGCGCTATCAGCTCCTCATGCGAGCCATTTTCGATGATGCTCCCATGCTCAACAACAAAAATACGATCGGCCAGGCGTACGGTGCTGAAGCGATGGCTGATAAAAACGGCGGTTTTGCCCTCCGTCAGCATGCGGAAACGCGTAAAAACCTCGTATTCGGCCTGCGCATCGAGCGAGCTGGTCGGCTCATCCAGGATCAGCACGTGCGCGTCACGCATAAACGCTCGCGCCAGGGCAACCTTCTGCCATTCGCCGCCGCTGAGCTGCACGCCCTCCTCGAACCACTTGCCCAGCATCGTCTCGTAGCCATACGCCAGGCGCTCAATCACGGCGCTGGCTCCACTTTTGCGCGCGGCTCCTGCCACCATATCCAGATTCTCCACCTCGTCCACCCAGCCAATACCAATATTCTCGCGTGCGCTCATCTGATAGTGAACATAGTCCTGAAAAATCACACCCACCTGCCGGCGCAGCTCCAGCAGATCATACTCCTTGATATTGCGCCCTCCGATCAATATATCGCCCTCATCCGGGTCGTAGAGCCGCGTCAACAGCTTCACCAGTGTGGTCTTGCCTGCCCCGTTGCGCCCCACCAGGGCAATAGACTCACCTGGCTGTATTGTGAAACTGATATTTTTCAATGCTGCCTGCGTCAGCGGGTCCTTCCCGGGATAGGTAAAGCTGACATTGCGAAACTCAATGCTCAGACCTTTGACGCCCGGTTGTACCTCGATACAATGCGGCTGTTCTGGCGAGATAATGCGCGGCTTGTATTGCAAAAACTCGAACAGCATGTTCACAAAGAGATTGTTCTCATAAAGGCTGGAGACGCCGTCAAGGAAGCTTTGAAAACTTTGCCCTACCTGTATGGCTGACTGCGTATAGAGCGTCAGCCCGCCAAGGGTAATACGCCCCAGCACGGCCTGCAATGCGACATAGAGGTATATCCCTGAGTTCGCGGCCACGCTCAGGCTGCTCCAGAGGAAGCTAATCGTATAACGACGGGTCAGGATCTGCTTGCTCTCTTCATAAAATTTCTCGGCCAGGTGGCGATACTGCGCAATAAAGAACTCACCCAGGTTGAACAGCTTGATCTCTTTGTTGTAGTGATCAACCGTCATCACGTGGTTGAAGTAGTGCTGCATCCGCCGCTCCGGCGACTGGCGACGGCGGCGCTGGTAGCCGATCCAGCCATAGCGCGTGCTGGCAATAAACGACGGTATCGGCACAATCAGCGCGATAATCGCCAGCCACCACGCCAGCTGCAGTAGCAGGAAAACCATCGAGAACAGCGTAATCGTGGTACGCAGCAGATCAAAGGTCTGCGAGATCATCGTTACCGGCTTATAGTTTGATTCCTCCGACGCATGGCGCAGCTTATCATAAAATTCCGAATCCTCAAAGAACTCCAGGTCGAGCGTATTCGCCTTCTCCAGAATCATAAGCTGCACCCGGTTGCTGACCCGCTCCTGCAACAGTTGCTGCGTGGTATTGCTAACCGTGCTGAGCAGCCGGTCCAGCAGGCTCATCGCCAGCTGCAGGCCAACTGGCAGCCAGATCGGAGAGACGCTATGAGTGCTGATGCCGAGCACAACGCTATCGATAACCCATTTGGTAATCAGCGCCGTGATCGCGGGCGTGATGCCCCGCACAAGGCTGATCAGCGCCATACTCAGCGTCAGCAGCGGGCTGGTTGACCAGACCAGGTGCGATACGCGAGGTAAGCTGGTGAAAGCGGTAAATACTTTGCTAAATTTGAACTGTTCCTCTTCTGCTTCTTGCTTGAGACGAGCGCGCCTGGTATACATCATAGAATCGGATCATCTTTCTATTGCTTATAAGGCAGGTATACGAGAAAATCCACACATTGCGCGGAAGTAATAACATCTGCATTTTACAACAAAACCCCAACCTTTCAGCAACGTCCTAAATGCCTGAAAAGTTAGCATCAAAGGTTGACACGCCGTATATCCAACCTCTATACTAGGATATAGGGTATGTTTTGAATATTGATCGATTAAGTCAACATCACATACAGAGAGTCTTTTTAAGGAGGATCATCGTATGGCCAGTTACGTGCATCCTGAGGCGCTAGTCGAGACCAGCTGGGTCGCCGACCACCTCAACGATCCCAACATTCGTTTGATCGAAGCGGATGAAGATGTTCTGCTTTATGAAGTCGGGCACATTCCGGGTGCAGTCAAGCTCGACTGGCATGTCGACGTGCAGGACCCCATCAGCCGTGACTTTGTGGACCAGCAGGACTTTGAGAAGCTGATGAGCCGCTGGGGCATTGCTAACGACACCACCATCGTGCTTTACGGCGACAAGAACAACTGGTATGCCGCTTACTCATTCTGGCTCTTCACCATGTATGGCCACAAGAATATGAAGATTATGAATGGCGGCCGTGCCAAGTGGGAGGCTGAGCAGCGTCCTTATACGCGGGACGTGCCGCATTTTGCCTCGACAACCTACCATGCTCAGCCAGCCGACGAGGCCATCCGCGCTTTCCGTGACC
>JAFMRP010000713.1 GCA_017354095.1 Ktedonobacteraceae bacterium | reverse complement strand
CGGACGACAGTAAGCGACCGGTGAGTATGGGACTCTATCGCTTCATTTCGCAGTATGGCATTCAATGGAACGACCTGATGGCCGTTTCCGTCGTGGCCGCGATCCCTGCGGTGGCGGTCTTTTTCTTCGCGCAGCGCTATCTGATTGCCGGTCTGGCGGTGGGAGCCGAAAAATGAGATAAGATTACTTCCTCTACTTCAGAGTCCCTGCCCGGCGAAATTTGAGGCAACGTGCCCAACCTCGTTGAGCAGGGGCTCTTCAGTTTTTGATCAGTATCCATACTTCGTTGACTTCTGAGAGCGCTCCCATTTATCATTGGTATAGGCAAATAGTGCGACAAAGTGCGAAAAGAGCAATCTACATCACGTCGTCATTGCTACTTGACATCTAGGGAAGGTATTGATAGTACGGCTTGTCTATTTCGCTCAAAAATCGGATAGGATCGATGGCTACAAAGGAGTGCTTTTGCTATGACAGAACAATCCACCCATGCCAGCAGGAGGCGGAGATGGATACTCCTGGCAATGTCTCTCGCGCTTATGGCAATGACCCTGGCTCCCGCGATCGTAGGTCCGTTACGCTCTGCCAGTGCCGCGCCGGCCGCGGCCCAGGCGTACACCTGGAAAAACGTCGTCACCGGAGGTGGCGGTGGTTTTGTGCCAGATATCATTTTCAACGCCAAGCAGAAAGATCTGATCTACGCTCGCACCGATATCGGTGGTGCCTATCGCTGGAATCCTGCCACCAGTAGTTGGACGCAGTTGCTAAACTGGGTAGGTCCTGATCAGTGGAACATGACCGGGGTTGAAAGTATTGCTACCGACCCGGTAGACCCAAACCGCTTATACATCGCCACGGGCACCTACACAAACGATTGGACGAGCATGAACGGCGTCATGCTGCGCTCCACCGACCAGGGTAACACCTTCCAGCAGACCCCCATGCCCTTCAAGATGGGCGGCAACATGCCTGGACGTGGGATGGGTGAACGCCTGGCGATTGATCCCAACAAGAATAGCATCCTCTATTTTGGGGCGCGCAGCGGGAACGGCTTGTGGAAAAGTACCGACTTCGGTGTCACCTGGAGCAAGGTAACCAACTTCCCTGATACCGGTCCCTTCGTCGAGAAAGCCGGTGATTCCTACCTGGGCGATCCTGTCGGCGTTGTGTGGGTCACCTTTGATCCCGTGAGCAGCACGCCCGGCAACGCAACGAAAACTATTTATGTCGGTGTCGCGGATAACCGCAGCGGCGCGAACAACATTTACCGCAGTACTGACGGAGGCGCGACCTGGGCGCCAATTCCTGGCGAACCAACCTGCAGCGTGAACGGCACCACAGTCAACTGTACCGGAGGTGCCACCTGGAATACCGGCTCGAACGCCACCACTGGCTATCTGCCACACCAGGGAAAACTCGACTCGGCCGGCACCTTATACGTCACCTACAGCGATTGGGAGGGCCCATATAATGGTGGGCACGGCGATGTCTGGAAGTTCGTGCCCTCGACTTCCACCTGGACCAAAATCAGTCCGGTCCCCGGCTCTGATGCCGCCAACGACTACTTTGGCTACGGTGGACTGGGCGTCGATATGCAGCATCCGGGCACCATCGTCGTCGCGAGCGTGAACTCGTGGTGGCCGGATGGGATTCTCTTCCGCACCACTGATGGAGGTACAACCTGGAAGCGCATCTGGGATTGGGCCAGCTATCCCAGCCGCACCCTGCACTACACCATCGACGTATCGAACGCTCCCTGGCTAAACTTTGGCAACACAGCCCCGGTTGATCCCGTTCCCGCCGTCAAGATAGGCTGGATGATGGAGGGCTTGAATATTGATCCCTTCAACTCCAACCGCATGTTTTATGGGACGGGCGCGACTGTCTTCAGCACAACCAACCTCACAGTGTGGGATAGTGGCGGCCAGGTCGCGCTCAAAAGTACCGCGATGGGTATTGAAGAAGAGGCCGTGACCGGTCTGATCAGCCCGCCCGCGAATGCACATCTATACAGCACGGTAGGTGATGTCAGCGGCTGGCGCCACGATGACCTGACGAAATCACCTGCCGCAATGTACTCCATACCCTACGCCGGCTCTTATGCTGCCATCGACTATGCCGAGCTCAACCCGAACTTCCTCGTCCGTGTGGGCTATGGCAATCCCAGCGCCAGCCCTGCCGTCACGAGCAGCGCCTTCAGCTTTGACGGTGGCTCAAGCTGGTTCGCGGGAAACAAGGATATCCCCGGGCTCTCCACAAATGGAGGTACGGTAGCAGCGGCGGCGGACGCCAGCCGTGTGCTGTGGGCGCCGAAGAATGCTCCGGTATCGTACTCGACCGACAACGGCAACACCTGGATCGCCTCGGCGAATATCCCACAAAACGCGGTTGTAGCCTCTGATCGCGTGAATCCGAAGAAGTTCTACGGTTACGGTCAGGGTAAATTCTGGATCAGCACGGATGGGGGTGCAACGTTCACCGCTACCAGTGCAACGGGGCTCCCCCAGGCTAATGATCCCGTCGAGGTCAAGGCCGTACCCGGTCATGAAGGCGACATCTGGATCGTGGGCGGCAGCACGGGTAACGCGTATGGCATCTGGCACTCGACCAATAATGGTAGCAGTTTCACCAAACTGTCGAACGTGACAGCCGCCGACACCATCGGCTTTGGCATGGCCGCGCCCGGACAGAGCTACATGGCTCTGTACGCCAGCGCCATTATCGGCGGCGTACATGGGATATTCCGCTCCGACGATGCTGGAGCAAACTGGATACGCATCAACGACGACCAGCACCAGTTCGCATCGACCAACTCCGCCATTACCGGTGACCCGCGCGTCTACGGGCGCGTCTACATTGGCACAAATGGCCTTGGTATCGTCTATGGTGACATAGCGGGAGCGCCGTCGACCCCCACACCAAGTCCATCGGCAACCACGGTGGTCACGCCCTCGCCAACAGTCACGCCTACCGCGACTCGTACCCCCACGCCAACGCCTACGGCAACACCAACGCCTGGTGGTGGCAATGGCGTGACGGCCAGCGGCGTGGTGGCCAGTTCAAGCCCATGGTTCACAGAAGAAAATGTGAAGTTCAGCAACGCGTCATCGATCACGGCTATGACCATTACCATCACGGTCCAGAAAACGGCTGGAGTCGCGTACAATGGGATGTACACGACATTTGGTGGCATCACCACGACTCACGTGGACAACGGCAGTACGATCACCTATACCTACACGTTGAACTCCGGCCAGACCATAGCTCCTGGCACGAACCAGATCTCAGCCGCGCAGTTCAGTGGTAATGGTACCACTCATGCGACCGCGGGCGACTTGTGGTCGATCACCACTACCAGTGGTGGAAAGACGAGCACGGCCAGCGGCCATTTCTAATAAATCGTCGAGCTCTCACTCTTCTCTACCAGGAGGGAGAGTCTGGCGGTCGCTTCCTGGCTGCTTGCTGGCAGGGCGAGAGGCCAGGGAGTTTTCCCAGCGGGGAGACCGTTCACACTGCTTCAGTTGATTGGCCCAGGATGGTGTCAGAGAGCCGCTGAACCACGCGCAGGTTGGGAATATCTCTATAGGTGATACTGGCCCAGGCGAAGAAACTGTTATGCTTGCTGACCAATAGGTAGCGACTTGTAAGCTGGATCTTCGCAACCTCATACCAGGGTAGTGACTTGCTTTTGTAGGTAAGGCCCGACTGGTCGAGGGTCAATGGGCCAAAGGACAGCGGCGTTCCTTGCCGGTAGGTGGCCAGCGCTTCTGGAAAGAGCAGATCTGCTGTCGCCTGCTCAATCATATTTCCCAGCACT
>JAFMRP010000712.1 GCA_017354095.1 Ktedonobacteraceae bacterium | reverse complement strand
CTTTGCCTTACCAGTGCTCCTGTCACAGCGTCTCGCCTGGGTCAGGCTGCTCGCCAGGGTGCAGCGCAGCGAGTTTGCGCCGGATGGTATATCCTCTTGCAATTGCTTCTCGCGCACCCTATGATAGGGTTATAATAGCGGACCAGCATATCCTCTATGAGGTTTGGGGGGTGTATTACAGAGGGAGGGCAGCGATCCTGCTCTTCCTTTCGCGCAAAGAGGCACGTATGTCACAGATGGAGCCTGGCGAAATTGAAGAAGAATCTGCTCTGGGAGAGCAGGCTCAGGATCGAGTGCAGGATAAAGACGGGAATACGCAAGTAGGGGCGCCCTTCTTTGCGTTTTTGAGCTTTTTCATTGCGCTTATCCTCTTGCTCACCTTTCTCAACACATCGCTCGATGGGCTCACCAGGTTACTTGTCCTTTTTGGTCTCATCGTTTTTGGTATCCTTGGAGCATTGTTGCTCGATAGGCGTTCGTCGCTCACTGCGCTCCTTAGTTCAATGTCCCGGCGGCGTGACATGTTGAGTGGAGATAATCTGGTTTCTGTGCCCATGGTAGCGGAGGAGGTACGAGGGGAGGATGGGGATGGTGTCTTAACTTCATTTGAGTTATTGGTGCGGGAGGCGCTGAACGCTCTTCCAGATGAGTTTCGGGAGCGGATGGATAATCTGGCAGTGTTTGTAGAGAGCGAACCGGATGTGGAGACGCTGGAGCGTTTTAGCGCGGAAGAGGGGCAGATTTTGCTGGGGCTGTACCAGGGAACGCCGCTCACGGCGCAAAGCTACCAGGGGGCGCAGCTCCCTGAGCGTATTACCTTATATCAGCGTCCCATTGAGCTTTATTGCCATGGCGACCCGGTTCGTATTCGCGAGCAGATACAACGAACGTTGCTGCACGAGGTTGCCCATCATTTCGGTATCGACCATGAAGAGATGCCAATCTGGATCAAGTGACAGCTTGTGTGCTGGTATCAAGTCGATGATGGTTCATCGGTTAGTGGTAGGGAAAACCAGAATGTCGAACCTGCTCCAGGCCGGCTCTGGACGCCAACCTGTCCCTGGTGTTGCTCGACAATGAGCCTGGCGATGAATAATCCCAAACCCAGTCCTGCGTTATCGGTTCCCGGAGGAACGGAGTTATCGGCGCGGTAGAACTGTTCCCAGACTTGCTGTTGCTGCTGCTCGGTTAATCCTGGTCCCTGGTCGCGCACGAACACGCGTGCAGTTGAGCGCTCCACCTCAAGACCAACTACGACCTTTTGATCGGGAGAAGAATATTTCAGCGCGTTGGTGAGATAGTTATTCAGGACCTGGCCGATGCGATCGCGGTCGACCAGCACTGATACCACTGCCTGTGGTGGTGGCTGGAGGATGAGACGATGAGTGTGCGTAGCCTGCTGCTGTGCGGAGACCACCTCCTGTATAATCGTCACAAGATTGTGCCGCGCAGGTACAAGTGTAAACGTTTGGCGCTCCATACGAGCAACATCCAGGAGTTCTTCGATCAGGCGTGTCTCTCGATCTGCCTCTTCCTCTGCTCGCCTGAGCATTATCTCCATCTTTTCCAGTAGTGTGTCGCTTTCGGATGAAGTGCCTCTGGGGAGTTGATGAGCCAGGAGGCGTGCCAGATCAAGGAAGCCCAGGATGCCCGTCAAAGGGGTTCGCAGCTCATGTGTAACCATGCGTACGAATGCCTGTTTGCGCTGTTCGGCCTGATAGAGCGCCTCTTTCTCTTCTTGTAGTGCCCGTACCAGTTGCTCGCGTTCTTCTTCCGCGCGGAGGCGTTCAGAGATATCGCGTGCAATTCCCAGCATGTTCCCAGTTGAGAGGATATTGACAGTCAGTTCAATCGGAAGCAGGCCCCCATCCTTGCGTTTCATGAACCATTGGCTTCGGGTTGCGGTCCCATCCTCTTTGACTTTTATCGCCTCGTGGTCCGGGTCAGGAGCCAGGTCCTCGATCCTTCTGGTGAGTAGTTCCTCACGGGTGTAGCCAGACATCTTGCAGCCGGCCGAGTTCACCTCGATGTAGTGACCGGGTAGATCTGTCAGGAAGATCCCGTCGGAGGCTTGTTCTACCAGGACGCGATAGTGCTCCTCGTTCTGCCGCAGGTGGATCTCTGTCTGTTTGCGTTCAGTGATGTCGCGGCAGTAGCAGACGAAAGCGTTGACGAGGGGATTATGTAGCAGGTTAGTTATCGTTCCTTCCATCCAGCGCCAGTTGCCATTCTTATGTTGCATACGGTATTCCAGCGAGATGGAGGTGCCTGGATGCGCTTGTAGGTTGAAGAGATTTGTGGTGATATGTTGTATATCGTCAGCGTGTATAAGCGCCAGGCTATTCTTTCCCACCAATTCTGCTGTAGGATACCCGGTGATCTGCTCGGTTGAAGGATTGGCGTAGATGATAGTGCCGTCGGTCATCATCAAGGTAACTGCATCGGTGCAGTGTTCGATTAAGGCACGGAAGGCCGGCTCGCGATATGTTGGTGTCGTTAGAGACATGGATCCGACCTCAGCATGTTCTACCTCCAAGTGTAAGTATCTGTTCACTACAGTTGTCTGCACGATTGTAGATATATCATAAATGTTAAATTCTCTTCCGTCAATAAATATGTGGAGGAGTATAAACCAATTTTTTTTGCGACGATTAAGGTAGCAGCATATTCTCTCTTCTGTAACCCACTCCGTATATAGAATCAGAGAATAGCAAGAGCAATTTAATCATCTTTGCAATAAAGATGATTTATTTCGTTTCTCCATGCGAATGCTGTCTATCATGATATTAGTGGCATATATTATGCATGGCGTGCTCTGGAGCATCTTATCTTGCATACTTAACAACTGCGACAGTAGTAAGATGCCGGAAGCGATGATATTCTCTCAATTAAATTCGAAACGGGGATATATGCAATGATCGTGACAGTGCTCAAACGTTCTGGTCTTTTTGTTGTGTCTTTTCTTGCCATATTTATCTTGAGTAGTTGTGGAGGCGATACTGCGCAGGTTACACCCAGCCCTACTGCGCAGAGTACTCCCACTCCTACCGTTGAGCAGAGCACGCCTAGTCCTACTGCGCAGAGTACTCCTAGTTCTGATAGTAGTGTAGTTGTGAAGATGGCTTCGGCGACTGTTGATGGTAAGTCGCAAACGATTCTGACTGATGCAAAGGGGATGACACTGTATTACTTTACTCAGGATACGGCTACGATGTCGGCCTGCACGAGCGCGGACGGTTGTGCTCAAGCCTGGCCTCCCCTGTTGTATACTGGTCCTGGTGATCCCCAATCCGCGACGAAGTTGCCGGGGACGTTGAAAGTTGTGATGACAGCCAATGGCCGGCAAGTTACTTATAATGGCCATCCTCTCTACACATATACCACAGATCAGGCACCTGGGGATACCACCGGTCAGGGTGTTTTCAACAAGTTTGTTGCCACCGTCGATTTGAAGCAGCAGTAAACAGCAGTTACACATTGTAGGCAGCAGCTAGCACAGGCTAGCTGCTGTTTTTGGTTTCTCTACGTGAACGTTCCCGCGTTAGCAGGGTGGGAGCAGATACTATCTGGAACTATTGTATGATACAGTACGGATATTAGTGGGCCAGGTTGTGGGCTCGGGCCATGCTCAAAGTAGTTTTTTGTTGTGAAAGGATACGATTCAATGGCGATTCAGAGAGTGGGGGTCGTTGGTGCTGGCTTGATGGGAAGCGGCATCGTCCAGACTTGTGTGCAGGCTGGGTATGAGACGATAGTGCGTGAGATTAACCAGCCATTACTTGATAAAGGTTTGGAGCGTATTTATAGTGCGTGGGATAT
>JAFMRP010000711.1 GCA_017354095.1 Ktedonobacteraceae bacterium | reverse complement strand
CTAAAATTGTTGTCGTTATTGCCTTAATGCTGGGCATGGCCCTGGCTGCTCTTGATACAACCGTTGTGGGCACCGCAATGCCCAGTATCGTTGGGAAACTTGGGGGCTTTGACCTCTATTCATGGGTCTTCTCCATCTACTTGCTGACCTCGACCACCACAGTACCCATTTACGGAAAGCTGGCTGATCTCTATGGTCGTAAGCTGATCTTCCTTGCTGGTATCGCGCTCTTTCTGATCGGCTCTGTAGCCTCGGGCGCTTCGCAAACCATGGAACAGCTTATACTCTTTCGCGCCTTGCAGGGCCTGGGTGCCGGCGCCGTGCAGCCGCTGGTACTGACCATTATCGGCGATATCTTCGAGTTGGCTGAGCGCGCGCGCATCCAGGGCTTCTTTAGCGGCGTCTGGGGTGTCTCCAGCGTCGTGGGTCCAGCCATTGGCGGTCTGATCGTCGATCATTTCTCCTGGCGCTGGATTTTCTATATCAATGTGCCCTTTGGTCTGCTTTCAGCTATCCTGCTGCTCATCACGTTTCAGGAAAATATCGAGCGCACGAAACATACGCTCGACATTGCCGGAACCCTGGCGCTGACTGGATCGATTGTGGCTCTGCTCTTTGCTCTGCTGCAGGGCGGCACCTCCTGGGCCTGGACCTCGCCGCAGAGCATCGGACTTTTCGCGGTTTTTGCTTTCCTGCTGGTCTTTTTTCTCTGGCAGGAGAACCGCGCCCCGGAGCCCATCCTGCCGCTCACACTGTTTCTTAATCGGATTATTGTCATCGCGAGCATTGGTGGCCTGGTACTGGGCGTGACCTTGTTTGGCGTGACTACCTACATCCCGCTCTTTGTTCAGGGCGTCAAAGGTGGAGCTGCGACAGACGCGGGCGTCGCCCTGATCCCGATGCTTTTGAGCTGGCCAATCGCTTCTATGGTTGGTGGCAGGCTGATCCTGCGCTTTGGCTATCGTACGATAGCTGTCACTGGCGCTGCCCTGACCACGTTGGGTGCCGCTCAGATGCTCTTCCTGAACCAGGGTACTAGCCTGCCCTTTTTGATCGTCTCCATGGTCTTAGTAGGTATCGGCCTGGGCTTTGATTATATGGCTTTTATTCTCGCAGTACAGGATGCCGTGCCCTGGAACCGGCGCGGGGTAGCGACTGCTTCGACTCAGTTTATGCGCACCATTGGTGGAACCATCGGCGTGGCCTTCATGGGCACGATTCTCAACGCCCAGATTGCCAGCCGTTTTACGCCAGTCTTCGCGCGCTTCCCGGACGCAGCCGCGCACCTGCCAAAGAACATCGCTCTCTCAAACATCCTGCTCACGCCTAACATTCATGGCCTTGTCCCCGCTAATTTTCTGCAGCAGCTCCAGATTGCTCTCTCCCAGAGCCTCTTCTGGGTCTACCTGGTCGTCTTCGTGCTGATGCTGGTCAGTCTGGGCACCATGTTCCTGATGCCCGGTGGCAATCCTGATGCACTGAAATATAAGAGCGAAGAGACCGGCGCCGCCCGGGAGACTTCACCGATTAGCTAGATTTGTGGATGGTGGAAGCCGCCAGGGACTATATTTGCCATCCTGAAATCAACGTCTGTTCGTCGTCGAGAAGAGTTATGCTATAATGCGTAGCAAATCACGTCAGGGGAGAAGCGTTACTGCGTGGTTCTCAGAAAGATGAAAAATTATGGACCATAAGAAGGTAAGTGATATACACCCGACTGAGGGAGAGAATCCGGCAGGGGGCCATATTGCAAGGCAAGCAGCAAACGAGGTTGTCCCGCATCATGGTGATGGTGGCGTCGCGCAACGTGTGGAAGAAGCAAAGGGAGTGCTAGAAAGAGCTATCGCCAACCTTGTAGCAATACGACGACATGATATGGGAGTGGATAGCTCGGCACACACGCTAGCATCTACCGACGCGGTAACCTACCAGAGAAGTGTTCTCCCAGTAGATAGAAGACTACGCCAGGCTGAACGGACAATTGCAGCAAGCGAACATAAACTGGACCTGCTGGATAGCATAATCAGCACGGCTCGGCAAGCAGTCCCTACTGATGAACCTTTAGAGAGAGGTCGTAGTGAGGCCAGAGAGGCATACAAAGGAGTCTTGAAAAGAGCGCTGGACGCAGTAGCGCTAGAGGTAGAGCGTGGGGCGGAGCTGCAAAAAGCTAAAGATCAGGTGGACGCGGACAGGAAGGCGCTGGACGAGGCCAGCGGGGTTACCCAAAGAGACCTTATCGAAATGCGAACAGAGGTGAAGCTATCCGAAAACATTGTTGGGAGCGAGGAACAACAACTGGAGAGTGCTCAGCGGGGGCGCAGTACTGCTTTGAGCGAACTGAGCGCTTTGAGGGAAAATCTGGACCCCTCTGCTGTGTTGAGTATCGCGGAAGCACTAAAACCAGAGATTGAGCAACAGCGAGGAGAGGCTATTGATCGAAAGGGAAGGTTGGAGAGGCAACGGGAAGAGATAACAACATTAAATGAAAGAATACTCAGATTCAGGCCACAAGAGGAAAAGGCTATGGAAGAGGTGGTGCGAGCCAGGTCCGCATTAGCAAATGTCCGGGCTGAGTTGGAAGCGTTAACACCTCCTGCAGTGGCTAGTGGTGGTGACGGGGGCGATGAGACCGTCGGAGGAATATTAGGCCGTTGGGTAGGTGGGGTGCAAGAGGTTTTGCGGCATCGGCAGAGAGGTTGATGGTCATTGTAGATCGGCCATGGCATACCAGGCGCTCTCCTGGTGTAGACGCCCGGGACCACTGTCAACTATGGACATATGACTCCCGTTGCCCACGGGGAATGGAACCGGCCCCCTGCAAGAGGGGGCCGGTTGACCCCGCGTCAATTTCGCGTCCACCCATTCACCGCTCGACTGCTCCAAACAGCGCTATTACCGCACAGCTTGAGCTGCCGTGGCCCCGCTGATCGTAGCCCCCTCGCTCCCTGATACCCTGAGACGCAGGTAGCGTCTCTCTATCCCCCGTGCCAGGTACATCGCTCCAACCCCAACTAGCAGGTGAGCCACCTGGATCAACCAGTGCAGATTACCCATAAGGATCAGCGATTGCGTCAACCCGAAGGCAGGCATGATAGCGGCATAGACCACGCCTCCCACACCCGGCAGCCTTATCCCCCTGGTGAAGATCGCCACCACGCCAAGTACCAGCAAAAAGAGTGCCCCCGTGAGGCCAATCCACGGATGTATGCCTATAATGACCTGAGCAACCCCGCTCATAAACGTGCTGATAAAGCTTATCTGAGCGATCCAGAACAACAATCCCAGGACCATGGCGACCATTAAGGCCACCCGTGCTATCAATGAAATGATGCGTACCGCTTTCATAAAGCCTCCTCGCTCGTGGAACCTTTTCTCCCCAGTACAAAGCCGATCTCAGGCAGCCTTTTCTCTCCAACCTCTATCTCCCCACTTTCGATCTGTGAGAACCCCGCTTCCTTCAGAAGTTGCGGCTGATCCTGAATACCACTGTTCCAGGGACCCGTATGCACCGGTCGCTCAGACCGGCCCTGCCGCTCTTCTGGCCGCCTGGTATCGACAATCAGCAGGCGCCCACCCGGTTTGAGCACGCGGACAATTTCCTCAAGCCCCTGACGCTTGAGATCGTCAGGCAACATGTGCATCATAAAGGTACTGAGTACGATATCAAACGACTGGTCAGGGAAGGCAAGTTTTTCGATCACTCCGACCTGGAAGTCGATGGATAAACCACGCCGGGCCGCTTTATTGCGAGCACGTGTGATCTGCTTTGGCCCGGGATCAATGCCACATACCCGGCCTGTTGCCCCAACACGCGTGCATGTTT
>JAFMRP010000710.1 GCA_017354095.1 Ktedonobacteraceae bacterium | reverse complement strand
GTTGGGCGCGCTACTCCTGGGATTGCTAGCCATGGGGCTGATAGGCGGCTGGCAGTTGCGAGATCTGAGCGTGGCGGAGCAGCAGGGAAATCCGCCCACCTCAACGCTCCCATCTCTCGGCGGTGACAATACCGAGAGTACGCGCGAAGCAGTAGTGGCAAAGGTGAGGCCTTCTGTAGTGCAGATCAATGTCGCCACCACGCGGGGCAACGGATTGGGATCGGGAGTAGTTATTGATAAGCGTGGCTATATTGTGACGAACAATCACGTTGTTGAGGGAGCGCAACGCTTGCAGGTCATGATGGCAAACGGTACGGCACTGCCGGCTCAGCTAGTGGGAACCGCGCCGATGGATGATCTGGCAGTTGTCAAAATCGATCCCCGCAAGACGGATCTGACCGTAGCCTCGCCTGGCGACTCGTCAAATTTGAAGGTGGGGCAGACCGTCCTGGCGATCGGCAATCCGCTGGGGATCACGCAGACAGTGACGAGCGGTATTGTCAGTGCGCTGGACCGCAACGTGACGAATCCCAGCGGAGATATCCTGCCCGGGACGATTCAGACGGATGCCCCCATTAATCCTGGAAATAGCGGTGGCGCGCTAGTTGATCTACAGGGCAACCTGGTAGGTATTCCGACACTGGTGCCCATTGATCCACAATTCAAGACGCCAGCCAACGGTGTTGGCTTTGCAATTCCGGTGAACCGGGTCAAGTTTATCACGCCTCAGTTGATCAATTCGGGACATGTAACGAATACCGGACGGGCAGCGCTCGGCATTCAGGCTGCGACGATTGATCCAGTGCTGGCCGCGCAGAATAACTTACCGGTCGATCATGGCGTGCTGGTCGCGGACGTGACTCCTGGCGGCGCGGCCGATCGAGCTGGCATGAGATCGGGCGATATTATCGTGCAGATCGACAATACGCCAATCGATGGTGCGTCTACGCTGTCCGATGTGCTGATCCAGAAAAAGCCCGGTGATGTCGTAAAAGTGCAAGTCTATCGCGGTAGCCAGCAAATGACGGTCAACGTCAAGCTGGGAGTGCTATCAGCGCCATAGTAGACGGGCGCGCATAATAGATAGTGGGAGGGCGGCTACCCTCCCATTAGCATAAGCAATGTAGATTGGAAGGCAATTGCAGTGATACCAACGATACCCATACGTGAGTGGATAGAGTGGCTAGGTACGTTTTATAACCAGTATGGCTATCTACTGGTGTTTTTTAGCGCACTAAGTGAAAATACTGCCATCACGGGCCTGGTACTGCCGGGCAATACGCTGGTGCTGCTCGGCGCATTTTATGCCCGGCTGGGCACGCTCAACCTGGGCCTGGTGATCCTGCTGGCAACGATGGGAACCATCGTAGGGTATCACCTGGATTACCTGTTAGGACGCTTTGTGCTAAAGCGCCTGGCAGAGCCACTGCACCGTTCACACATGGGGAAACGCCTGCGCCTGGAAGCCAGGGTACGTCTTGCGCGTCGTGTGCTGACAAAGCACGGTGGGAAGGCGATTCTCATATCCCATCTGACATCAACCCTGCGTTCGGCAATAGCAGTAAGCGCCGGCTTTATACATATGCCGTACCGCACGTTTCTCTTTTTTGAAGTGATCGCGGCTACTATCTGGAACACGGCCTTTGCGTTGCTCGGCTACTTCATTGCCGTGCAAGTAGATCAGCTGGAGGTGCTGATCAGGCGCTTTGGCATGGTCATGTTTGTAGTCGTAGTACTCGTTTTCTTGCTATGGCATTTCACGCGCAATCGCGCGCGGCAGCGCATACGGCAAGCGCGCAGGGCACGCCGCACGATTCCGCCAAAGGACCTGGTGGCACAGTAGCCTTAGCTTTCCATAACCTGTAAGGCCCGGTCAAGCTGTTCAAGATGGCTCTCAAGGTGGTGGGTTACGAAATCCTCGACGAACCAGTCCAGGGTGCGCTCGCCAAATTTGACATGTTGGCCAGTCAGATCCAGGTCGCTATCGCGCAGGTTATGCAGGACGTGAGCCAGGTGCTCATAGCTGGAAGGCAGATTGTTTTTGATCTGCTGGAGCGGATCGTGACCATGCTCGCTGATAGCGCGCAGGCGTCCTTCATGCTGCTGTGTGCGCCCAAAGTTCTGTCCGGGCCGTGCGACAAGCTGAGCGATCTCATCGGCCCAGTAAGGCATAAACTCGACGATATGCGCCAGGTTCTCCATGATCGTCCACTCGCCCGGAGCGGGGGCCTGGTAGAGCTGTGCGGCGGGCAGGGCCACCAGGCGGGTATCGATCAGGCTCAGCAACTGGTTGTAGGAGGCGTTGACGCGCTGGCGGATCTTCGCCACTCTGACGTTGTTACGATCGGTTGTCATCGTTGACCCCTCGATGCTACCCTTGAACGGTGAAGCAGGGGAGGGTGTGTGATCTATCCCTCCCCCTTTAATACAGTATACGCCGCAGGCTATGCGTACTGCCAGTCCATAGAGCGTAAAAGGTTTTGCAGGGCTCTGGAGGCGCTACGGAACAGTTCGGGCCCGCTAAAGCCCTGGAATTGTCCGGCGGCCTTCAGGTGTGGTTCCAGCGCCATAAAGCCGTCATAGCCGTCAGCGCGCAGGCGGCGCAGCAGTTCCGGCCATTTCCCTTCACCATCACCGGCCACAACCAGTGTACCATCGGCGCGTACATCCTTGACATGGACATATTCAAGCCAGGGAAGCGTCGCCTCGTAGGCGTCGGGATAGGGTGTCTGCTCACATTGCAGGTAGTTGGCCGGGTCCAGCACCGAGCGGAAATGCGCGTCGTTGACCCCTTGCAGCATATCGACATTGCGCGCGATAGTATCGCCGTAGATATCTTTTTCATTCTCGTGGACCAGCACGAGGTTTTCCTCGCGTGCCCGCTGAGTCATGGCGCTCAGGCGCCTGATCACCTCATCCTTCTGGGCAACGAGATCGTTGACACTGCCCCCCACAGGTGGATAAAAGGAGAAGAGGCGGATATAGCGCGTGTTGAAGGCCTTTGCTACGGTGACAGCGCGTTCGAAGCGCTGAAAGTGCTCCTCGTAGGAGAAGTCGATGGGCACCTTGCCGATGGGAGAGCCGATGGCCGCGACCCCAACACCGTTTGCATCAAGGATCTGTCTGGCCCGGGCCACCTGCTCGTCGGTCAGATCGAGTATATTGGTGCCCCATGCTGAGCGGAAATCTATGAAATGAATATTCTCGCTGAGCAGCACCTCGACCTGCTCTTGCAGGTCGAGCGAAATCTCGTCAGCGAAAGCGGATAGCCGAATCATGAAAGGTGAACCTCCTTACCTGTGCGAGCCGATTCGTAGACGCCCAGGATGATTTCAACAGGATGGCGAGCGCCGTAGCCATCGAGCAGTGGCGTGCCGTCCTCGCGGATCGCACGCAGCATATCGGCGATTTGCAGGGCGTGGGTCGTGGCGGCCAGGGCCGCGGGATCACTGGCGGTGCCGCCCTGCTCTTGCTTCTGCTGGAATGCCTCGCGAATCTTGCGTGGGCTGGCTCCATAGGCGCCAACCTCGCCACTCTCCTCGTTGGCGGAGTAGAGGAAGCCGAGGCGATCATTCTCGATGATGGCCGAGCCACGATCGCCGCATACCTCGATGCGCGTAGATACGCCCGGGTAAGCACCGGTGGTCGCGTTAATCGTGCCCAGCGCGCCGCTGGCGAAGCGCAGGACGGCGACGGCGATATCCTCGGTCTCCATCTTGTGGACCAGCGTATCTGTGAAGGCGTAGATCGTCTTGACCGGCCCCATCAGCCATTGCAGCAGGTCAATGGAGTGAATGGACTGGTTCATCAAGACGCCGCCGCCGT
>JAFMRP010000709.1 GCA_017354095.1 Ktedonobacteraceae bacterium | reverse complement strand
GAGCGTCCCGAAGTCCCGAACAGGTTACGAAGTCATTGAACAGGGAGAGGCATTTTTGTTATGCTAAGGGAGGAGAGCGCTGCTGAAAGAAAAGGATATTGAGAAACATGCAAGAATGCGCGATAGTTGACTCGCACACGGGTGGAGAGCCGACACGGGTGGTGATAGCAAGCCCGCTTGAGCCTGGTTTCGGGAGCCTTGCCGAGCGATTACAGGTATTTCGCGAGCGCTACGACTGGTTTCGTTCCGCCGTAGTTAACGAGCCGCGGGGCTCAGAAATCATAGTCGGGGCGCTGCTATGCGAACCGCAAGATCCGAGTTATAGCGCAGGCGTAATTTTTTTCAACAATGTTGGCTATCTGGGCATGTGTGGGCATGGCACAATCGGGGTAATGACCACGCTGGCCTACCTGGGCCGGATCAAGCCAGGAAGGCATCGCATCGAAACGCCGGTCGGGGTAGTGACCACGGAACTGCTGGAAGATGGGCGCGTCACAGTGCATAATATAGCCAGTTATCGCCACGCAAAACAGGTCAGCGTGGAGATAGAAGGCTATGGTTCTGTTACGGGTGACATCGCCTGGGGAGGGAACTGGTTCTTCCTGGTCGAGGATCATGGGCAGAAGCTTCATGAGGAGCATATTCCGCAACTGACAGAGTTCGCGTGGCGTATTCGCGAGGCACTAGAACGATCAGAGATAACGGGAGCCAACGGAGCACTGATCGACCATATCGATCTGCTTGCCCCTGGTTCACATGGAGCGAGCAGCAAGAACTTCGTGCTCTGTCCCGGCAAAGCGTATGACCGCTCTCCCTGCGGCACGGGAACCAGCGCAAAGCTCGCCTGCCTGGCTGCGGACGGCAAGTTGAAACCGGGCGAGGTGTGGGTGCAGGAAAGCATCATTGGGAGCCGCTTTCAGGCCACATACAGGATTGAAGGGGATCAGGTATATCCCAGTATTACGGGAGAGGCATTCGTCACACTGGAGGGCCGCCTGATACTCGACGAGCGTGATCCTTTCAAGTGGGGTATTTCATAAGTAAAGGGACTCACACATGAAAATCAACTGGAGAGGCGTTATTCCCGCCATAACCACCAGGTTTAACGAAGACTATAGTATTGACCATGCGTTTTTCGCCGAACATTGTCGCTGGCTGGTCGAGGCTGGCTGCATCGGACTGGTACCGCTCGGCTCGCTAGGAGAGGGAGCAACGCTGAGCTTCGAAGAGAAGGTTGCACTGCTGGAGACGGCGGTGCGGGCGGTAGGAGAGCGCGTGCCCATTATTCCCGGCATCGCGGCCTTATCGACCGCAGAAGCAGTACAGCTCGCACGAGCCGCCGAAGAGGCAGGATGCAGCGGCCTGATGGTTTTGCCGCCCTACGTCTACTCCACCGACTGGCGCGAAATGAAGGCGCACGTCGCGACAGTCATCAGTTCTACAGGGCTGCCCGTCATGCTTTATAATAATCCGGTTGCCTATAAAACGGACTTCCTGCCAGAGCAGATAGCCGAGTTGGCCCGGGAGCATGCGAACCTTGAGGCAGTCAAGGAATCCAGCGCCGATGTGCGCCGTGTCACCGCGCTGCGTGCATTGTTGGGAGATCGCCTGGAGATTCTGGTTGGCGTTGATGACTGTATTGTGGAAGGTATACAAGCTGGTGCAGTTGGCTGGATCGCGGGACTGGTCAACGCCTTCCCCAAAGAATCGGTTGCCCTGTTTGAGCTAGCGAGGCAGGCACGAGAGGGGAAGGGAGACGATACCAGGATCGAAGAGCTCTACAACTGGTTCCTGCCGCTGCTGCGTATGGATACCGTGCCTAAATTTGTGCAATTGATCAAGCTAGCGCAAGAGATGGTAGGCATGGGTAGTACGCGGGTACGGCCCCCGCGCCTTGAACTGGTTGGAGATGAGCTTGAGAGCGCCCGGAGCATTGTGCAGCGCGCACTGGAGAACCAGCCAGGCGTTAATTGAACTGGTTCAGGATGGAGATTGAAAGCGCGCCACAGAGAATGGGTGAATGAGAGGCGAACACTGACCAGTAGCCAGCAGGTCCGCGATAGCCTGCCCCGTGATAGCGCTCAGGATGATACCAACGCTATTATGTCCCGTAGCCAGAATCACATTCTCCCAGCCGGGCAAGGGGCCCAGGATCGGACGGCTATCGGGTGTTTTGGGACGTAGACCAGCCCAGGAAGCCACACTGTGGCACTGCTCCAGGGAGGGGACAAGCCGTGAGGCGGTGTCACGCAGCCAGGAGAAGCCTTCATCCGTCACACTCGTGTCGAATCCAGCCTCTTCGCGAGTAGCGCCAACGATGATACTATCGTCGCGCGGAGCAAGGTAGAGGCTATCGCCAAAGATAATATGGCGCAGCGGGGGTGCCGGCTGCCGCAGGGCCAGTAACTGTCCCTTGAGCGGGCTGACGGGCAGCGCAACATCGAAGCAGGCGCTATAGCGAGCCGACCAGGCACCGGTAGCCAGCACAAGGCGCTCACAATATACGGTTTCTCCGGTTGTGGTAACGACACCCGTAACGCGCGCCTTCTGGTGCAGTAGTTCACTGACCGGCGTGTGGCTATGGAGGTGCGCGCCGAGGTTGTTAGCCGCCAGGGCGAAGGCGCGTACCACCTGGGGGGACTTGATCTGGGCTTCCTGTGGCACGTAGATAGCAGCGCACACCGAAGGGGAGAGCAACGGCTCAAGCTGGCGCGCCTCCTCGCCGGTCAGCCAGTGCATAGCCAGGCCTAGAGGCTGCCAGGCCTGCATACGCTTACGCAGATTGGCGACGCGCCGGGGATTGTGCACGAGGCGCAGCGCGCCTGCCTGGTCATAGCCCAGGCGGAGGCCGCTGGCCTCCTCCAGTTCTGGCACCAGCGAGGGGAAAAGCGCGAAGCCGGCCAGCAGCAGATCGGCGAACGGGCCGGGCCCAGGCAGCGGGCCGAGCGGAGCCAGCAAACCTGCCGCCGCGCTCGACGCCTGGCCCCCGATCTCACCCTGTTCCAGCAGAGTGACGGCCATGCCCTGTTTGCGCAGGTAGTAGGCGATGGCGCAGCCGATGACGCCACCGCCAATGATGAGAGTCTCTGTATGGTGCTGCATTTTTCTCTCGCGAATGTGTGGTTCGGGTCGAATAGTATTGTACCATCATGCCATAGCTACACTGGTCCGGTGGTGGGGAGCGAGGCGCGGCGAACCTGCCTGTTCAGGGTGGTGGCAACAGCAAGCATGATGAGCCATCCGCCCAATATGAGCGCGCTCCATTTCGCCCCAACGCCCTGGATCAAGAGCCCGCCAATGATAGCCCCCACAGATCCGGCGCCCTGCATCACCAGTTGTACCGTACTGTTCATACGGCCACGCATGGAATCGGGTGTCGAGACCAGCCGATAGGTATCCAGCGAAACGGTGTAAATCGGGGCGACAAACTCTTCCGCCGCAGCTATGAGGCCCATAACGATGGCATTCGGGGCAATCGCATAGAGGGGAAACATGAGCGCTTCAAGCCAGAGCATCCACAGGGTAATCGTGCCAAAGTGAAAGCGCTTCCGTGCCCAGTTGCTTGCAACATTGCCAAGAAGCGCACCGATGGCTGCCGCCGTGAAGATAGCGCCGATGCCACCGGGAGATGTATGGAGTTCTCTAGCGAGAAGAAGAATCACAAGGTAGCCGGCACCGTAGCGCAGGCTATCCGCCCCATTCACAATGGTAAGGAAGCGGAGAAGCGGCTGCCGCCATAACCACGTAAAGCCCTCAGTGATGGCTCTGTACAGCGGCTGTTGCGAACCTTTATCGCTTCTCTGGAAATTACCGCGAATAAGACCC
>JAFMRP010000110.1 GCA_017354095.1 Ktedonobacteraceae bacterium | reverse complement strand
CTGATCATCGTGATCGCGGCATCGCTGATAACTGCTGCCGCCGTTTCGATTAGCGGGTTGATTGGCTTTGTGGGCCTGGTAACGCCGCATGTCATGCGTCTGCTGCTGGGGCCGCGCCATCGCCTGCTCATTCCCGCTTCAGCACTGGGTGGCTCAATCTTTCTGATCCTGGCTGACCTGCTGGCGCGCGTGGTATTCGCCCCGACGGTGTTACCGGTAGGTATCTTTACTGCCCTGGTTGGCGCGCCTTTTTTCCTGATATTGTTGCGCAACAGTAAACGCGACTATCGCTGGTGAGGGGATGGAGGTCATGGTGACGAAAGAGAAACTGTTAGAAGCGCAGCATATTTGTTTTGGTTACACTGCGCAACCGCTTTTGTATGATCTCTCTTTGAGAGTTCGGTCTGGCGAGATGATTGGTCTGCTGGGGCCGAATGGCAGTGGCAAAAGTACATTGCTGCGCCTACTGAGTGGAGCGTTGCAGCCACAGCAGGGGCGTATCCTGCTGACCGAGCGTACGTTGCGGCAATGGGGACGGAGGGGGGTAGCCCGGCGTATCGCGGTAGTGCCGCAGGAACTGCATGTACCGTATGCCTTTACCGTTGAGCATCTGGTGAGTCTGGGCCGCATGCCCTTCCTACACACGTTCTTCGGTTCGCTGGATGGGCAGGACGAGGCGATTATGCACGATGCCATGGAGGCAACGGGTATTACTGACCTGGCGAGCCGGGTGTTTCATGAGTTGAGTGGGGGAGAGCGGCAGCGCGTCATGATCGCCATGGCGCTGGCTCAGCAGCCACTGCTGCTGTTGCTTGATGAGCCGACATCGCACCTTGACATCAAATATCAGATCGAGACGCTGGAACTGGTGCAGCAGCTCAATCGCGAGCGCGGCGTCACCATCGTGGCGGCTATGCACGATCTGAACCTGGCGGCGCGCTACTTCCCGCGCCTGCTGCTCTTCCAGCGTGGCATCGTAGCCGATGGAGGACCAACCGAAGTGCTGGAGCCGGCGTTACTCAGTCGCGTCTATGGCATTGATGTGCGTGTGGGCATTCTGCGCGGCTCCGAGCATCTCAGCGTCCTGCCGCCCGCCGGAGACGATCGATCAGAGCCGTCCATGGAGCAGATGCGGCCGTATGTGCATGTGATGGCGGGTGGAGGCTCCGGCGAATTGCTCATGCGGGCACTGGCTGACGAGAGTATCCCTTTTGTGGCTGGTGCGCTCAATATTGGGGATAGCGATCATACGCTGGCCCTGCGGCTGGCTGCAGAGGTCATCACAGAGCAACCATATGCCCCGCTAGCTTCCGCGACCCTGGAGCGCGTGCGGAGCAGCCTGGAGCGTGTCTCGCTGCTCTTGCTCTGTCCTATGCCGGTGGGACCGGGAAATGTTGACTTGTTGCGTGAAGCGCTGTGGGCAGCGCGGCAGGGACTTCCCATCATCATGCTGGGCACGGCCACAGATCCAGCGCGTGAGCTGGTCGATGAGAGTGCTATGCAGCGCACTGGTATGGCCGGGCGTGACTATAGCGGCGGAGATGGCTTGAGGCTGACCCAGGAATTGCTACAAGCGGGTGCGCGTGTCGTTGGTTCGGTTGGGGAAGCGCTGCAAGCGATCAAGCAACAAGTTATTTTTCAGGCATAAATTGGGGGAGAGATCGACGAATTTCAGAGAGGTTGAAAATTGCCTGAAGGAGCTTCTCAGGCCGATCTATTGTACTTGAGCCTCTAATGGCTCAATTTTTTACCTCTTGACGGAGTTATAAAATTGATCAATAATGTCAACAATCAATGATGTTCTTACTTTATTTCCAGCAGGAGGCACAAATGTCCGAAGACAAAGGTTATAAGCATCCCGAAGCACTGGTAGATGCTGAGTGGGTACTGGCTCATCTAAATGATCCCAAGGTACGGCTTCTTGAAGTGGACGTTGACACGAAGGCATACGAGCAGGGGCATATCGCGGGCGCCGTCGGTCTGAACTGGCAGACGCAGCTGCAGGATCGTGTGGTGCGTGCGCCCATTACGAAAGAAGAGCTAGAATCGGTGCTCAGCCAGGCCGGTGTGGATAGTGACACAACGATTGTGTTATATGGTGACAACAATAACTGGTTCGCGGCCTGGGCATTCTGGATTCTCAAATACTATGGGCACAATGACGTGCGCCTGCTCGATGGTGGTCGTGTCAAGTGGCTGGCTGAGAAGCGAGCCGTCACTACCGATGTTCCCTCTTATACCAGGACGAACTACCGGGCGCAGCAGCCGCGCGAGGAATTGCGTGCCTATCGCGATCAGATTCTCGCCCAGCTGAGCAAGGACGGTCTGGTGCTGGTGGATGTGCGCTCTCCTGGCGAATACAGTGGTGAACTGCTTGCTCCGGCTAACCTTCCGCAGGAGGGAGCGCAGCGTGGTGGCCACATTCCTGGCGCGAAGAATGTTCCCTGGGCCACAGCCGTGCGCGAGGACGGCACGTTTAAGTCTGCCGCCGAATTGCAGGAGATCTATGGCGGCAAGGGAGTTGGTGCGAGCAACGATGTGATTGCTTATTGTCGTATCGGTGAGCGCAGCAGCCATACGTGGTTTGTGCTCAGCTATCTGCTCGGTTATCCCAATGTGCGCAATTATGATGGTTCCTGGACCGAGTGGGGCAGCCTCATTGGTGCGCCCATCGAGCGTTAACGTATGCAAGTCAGGCAACTGGTTTTCTGATTAGGGAATCAACTCAGACGAAGGTCACATTGCCACACTCATCAGTGTGGCAATGTGACCTTTTTGGGTCCCTCCAAAAAGAAGCTTGCAAACAATCAAGGTTCATCTTATACTTGCAAGAATAACATGGATGCGAGCTATAGTATATTCCTCTGGAATGTTTTTTCCCTTTTGTGAGCAGCGTAGAGAATAGAGGTATAGGGAAGTTATCCGTGTTGATAGGCCTTGCTCGATCACTAAGAGAGGGAGTGCGAATGAGCGATGAAGAGAGGGCGCCGGTCACGTTGCGCCTGCCATCTACCTTGAGTGCCTATAGTGGTGGTAAAAGCCAGATCACGTTGAGAGCGAATACGGTTGCGCAGTTGCTTGCACTGCTTGAGCAACAATACCCACAGATATGGGCACATCTCTGTACCGAGCAAGGGTATATACGGGAACACGTCAAGATTTTTGTGAATAATGAACTGATTACCGGCCAGCATGGTTTGCAGACGCTACTCGAACCGGGGCAGGAAGTTATTGTGCTGCCGGCGATCTCTGGCATATAAGGAAAAGTATCAGATTAGAATAAAGACCGCCAGTACTTCTTTATAGAAACTCTTGCATTTTTGCCTCTACTCACGCATAATACGTGAGTAGTAATTTTTTGGAGGATAGGTGGCATGTTGGCAATGGTACGTAGCTGTGCGGTAGTGGGTCTGGAGGGTGCGCTGGTAGAGGTAGAAATTGATATCTCCAATGGATTGACATCTTTCACCATCGTTGGTCTGCCTGATGCTGCTGTAAGTGAGGCCAGGGAGCGGGTCCGTTCCGCGATCAAAAATAGCGGTTGTGCTTTTCCTTACAAGCGCATCATTGTGAATCTCGCCCCGGCCGATCTGCGCAAGGAGGGCCCCGCCTATGACCTTCCTATAGCCATAGGAATATTACGAGCGAACGAGACAATTAACCCGGACGTGGTGCTGGAAGATAGCCTTTTTCTGGGCGAGCTTTCGCTGGATGGCAGTGTGCGTCATACCAATGGAATCTTGCCGATGGTAGCGCTGGCGCGAGAGCGGAGGGTGAACAATGTCTATGTGCCGGCGGTAGACGCGATGGAAGCGACGCTTGTCGAGGGCATAACGGTCTATCCGGTGGAGTCGTTGGGCAAGCTGGTTGCGCATCTCAACGGGGCGGAAAAGATCGAGCCATATACGTGTGATCCGTCGCTGCTTGAGTGTGATGATGAAGTTGTCTACGCGCATGACCTGGCGGCCATTCGCGGGCAAGAGCATGTCAAGCGTGCACTGGAAGTGGCGGCCAGCGGGGGGCATAATCTGCTCATGAGCGGGCCTCCCGGCTCAGGGAAGACGCTTCTTGCGCGCTCGACGCCTTCGATTCTTCCTCGCATGGTGATTGAAGAGGCCCTAGACGTAACGAAAATCTACAGTGTGAGTGGACAGCTCTCGGTCGACGTGCCCCTGGTACGGCAGCGTCCTTTTCGCGCTCCTCATCACACTATCAGTCATGCGGGCCTGGTTGGTGGTGGGCGTCTGCCCAGGCCCGGCGAGATCAGCCTGGCGCATCGGGGTGTGCTTTTTCTTGATGAATTGCCGGAGTTTGGCCAGAATGTGCTGGAGGTTCTGCGCCAGCCATTGGAAGATAAGGTCGTGACCATCTCACGCGCCCAGGGGACAGTCACCTATCCGGCCAATTTTATGCTTGTCGCGGCTATGAATCCCTGCCCCTGTGGTTTTTATATGGACCCTGTAAAAGAATGTTGTTGTTCGAATATAGCGATTGCTCGCTATCAGAAACGTATCAGCGGCCCTTTGCTGGACCGCATTGATATCCATGTCGAAGTGCCACGTATTGATTACGAAAAGCTGGCAGACAAGCGCCAGGTGGAGAGTTCCGCAGTGGTGCGAGCCCGGGTGCAGGCCGCACGGGAGCGGCAGTTGCAGCGTTTTGCCGGGACCAGGCTGACCTGTAACGCCGAGATGGGACCGGCGGAAGTGCGTGATTTCTGCATGGTTGAGGCGACCGGCGAGAAATTGCTGCGAGCGGCTATGCAGCAGCTACATCTCTCGGCGCGGGCCTTTCATCGCGTGCTCAAGTTAGCGCGAACTATCGCTGACCTGGCCCAAAGTGAGAAGATCGCGGCCAATCACGTTGCCGAAGCTATCCAGTACCGACCGCGTATTGGTCGCTGATCGCGGAACGGCAACGAGCCGTTCCGCTGATCTATGCTGACCGTTCTATCCATACTGATTTCCCGTTATCGTCCTTCACCTCTATTGTTGAATAATTTGCTGTAAAACCGTCGTTACGACATTTGAGGGGATGGCGAAGCCGATGCCATTGGCGGCTGTATTGGACTCTGTATCAATGGCGGTTACTGTCGGGATACCAACGAGTTCCCCCTGCAGATTGATCAGTGCGCCTCCACTATTGCCAGGATTGAGGGCGGCACTGGTCTGGATAGCATGGGAGATCTTTACATCTTTTGATTCCGTGATATTTTGGTTCAACGTGCTCACAATACCCTCAGTAACGGTTCCGTTAAGGCCGAGAGGGCTGCCAATGGCCAGAACGGTCTGACCCACAACGAGCTTCGAAGAGTCACCGATTTTGGCAACAGTCATACCATCAAATGGTTGGATGCGCACCACGGCCAGGTCAGTTGATGCATTGGTTCCGATCAATTGTGCCTGTTCCGTCTTGCCATTGCTCAGGACAACCTCAATGGTCTGGGCACCGCTGACAACGTGGTTGTTGGTCACGATATTCCCATTTGCGTCGATAATGACTCCGGAGCCGATCTGCTGCCCCTCTGCTGTCGTCACTTTGAGTTCGACAACGGCTGCCGCCACTTTCGCGATAGCGGCCTCGCGCTGGCTTTGAGTTACCGTCGCGCTTGACTGGGAGGGCGTAGCCGTCGCGGTGGTACCGGGGCTCCCCTTACCAGAGAACTGCCAGCCGATAAACAGACCTCCACCGGCCATAGAGGCAAGGAGGAGAGTGATAAGTATAATATTTCTCCCATGGTGTGGCCGCTTTGGCGGCGCGGGCGGAGTGCCCAGCGGTTCAGGAGGCCCCGGAGGCTCCGATGGATTGTGGGGAGGCCGGGATGTCCCTTGCTCCGGGATTTCTTGCGTAGCTGGTGGCTCTAAGTTTTCAACCGATGCGTATGGGTTGTATTGTTCTGAGAGGGATACATATTTTTCTGTTTCTTGCGTTTGCATATCCTTTATCCTTTTTTACTGACTATTCAAGCAGGCTATCTAGCTGCATACAATTTTTTCGATCCGCTATATGTACGATACCCTGTAAAAAGCAAGAAAGTGTGTAAAATTTGTTAACGAATTGTGAGGAAAACTTTTAGAAGGGATTATGACTATGGATGGTCGAGAGATCGAGGGCTATCTTCAGGAACTTGGGGAAGAGCTTGTGCAACGTGGGTTTACCAGACCCTTGCGTGTGCTCCTGGTTGGAGGGGTGTATATGCTCCTGGTTGCGCAAAGCCGGCAGGCAACCGAGGATATTGACATCATGTTGCTTGATTTGCCAGATACCACGCACAAAACCCCAGAAACGAAGGCATTTCAGGCGGCGGTTAACGCGATTGCGCGCCGGCACAAAATGAAACGTCACTGGCTGAATGATGACGTAGCTTATTTCATCCGAGATATGTGTCCCAACCCGGAGCCAACGCTCTGGCGCACGTTTGGCATCTTGGACATCTATGTGCCAGCGTCGGCGTGTATGTTAGCTCTCAAGCTGATGACATATCGACCAAAGGATGAGCCTGACATCGTCGCCCTGCTGCAAACGCTCCAGGTAACCACACGGGAGCAGGCCCAGGCGATCCTTGACCGCTATATTCCCGATCCTGCTTATCAGGAGCACTACATGGTGAGCGACACGCTTGACGATCTCTTTGACTAACGTCATAGCTCCAATGTGGCCGGGAGCGAGGTGGCTGAGGTTTTGGTGATCTTTGAAAGAGATGGTAATGTTATAATGAGGACATGAAGACAGCGACTGAGCTCCAAACAATTGCGGTTGCCTATCGGGAAATCTGTGAGGGGCAGGACCCCTGGATACCTCTGGGCAATTTCATGAATGACTTTTTCGGGAATTTTCTTGGCCAACGTGAGGAACTGCTGCAAGCCCCCGTCGAGGAGCCAGCGAATCCTACTCTAGAGCAGCACCGTTGGGCACTCTTTTGTGCGGCCAGCGTCGAATACTTGTGTGTAAAATATGGCCTGGCGTGCCCGACCTGGGCGCTCAGTTCAACTGCTACCGATCCCCTCGTAGAGCCGTGGTATCATGGGTTAGCAGCTCATAAGCCTCATGTGCAGGAGCGACTACGGAGGGATGCTCCAGAACCGTTTGCGAAGCGCAACATCTTTTGCAGTCGCCGGGTGTTTCTCAATAAGTACGAGCGGCCCGCAGGAGATCTCCTGCCTCGACGTCGATCGGCATAAAGTCTGTTCTCTTCCCAAGGGAAGAAAACCTGTCCAAAAGACCAAATTTCTTCCTGTCCTCTTGCACGGTTCCGCGTGGTTCCCTTTCGGCTATAGTTGTCAGCAGGAAAACGCATAGACAATCGAAAGGGAGCAGATACTATGACACAGACCCATTCATCATCCAGACCATCTACCGCTCTGATTACCGGTGCATCACGTGGGTTGGGGCTGGCCCTGGCGCGGCAGTTGGCCCAGCAGGGCTGGCGGTTGGTGATTGATGCGCGTGGCGCTCCAGAGCTAGAGGTTGCGCGTGCCGAGCTCGCGCAGTGGACGAGCGTGACGGCCATTGCAGGCGATGTCACCGACGCGGCGCACCGGCAGGTACTCGCCCAGGCGGTCAGCGATGTAGGTACGCTTGATCTGCTAGTCAATAATGCCAGTATCCTGGGACCGAGCCCTCAACCAGCCCTGCTTGACTATCCGCTGGAGGTGTTAGTGCAGGTCTATTGCGCAAACGTGATCGCTCCACTGGCGCTGCTGCAAGTGATGCGGCCGTACCTGCGGTCCGGGGCATGTGTGATCAATATTACCAGCGATGCCGGTGTTGAGGCGTATGCTGGCTGGGGTGGATATGGTTCCAGCAAAGCCGCGCTGGAGCAGCTGTCTCACATCCTGGCGGCCGAGAACGAAGCGTGGCGCGTCTACTGGGTTGATCCTGGCGATATGAACACGAAGATGCACCAGGAAGCGTTTCCAGGGGAAGATATTAGCGATAGGCCGCTGCCAGAGGTGAGCGTACCGGGGCTGCTGGCTCTGATTCAGGGCACGCATCCCAGTGGACGTTATCAGGCTCGCAGCCTGGCTTAAGGAATAGCGTATGAAGCAGTTAATCTCTTCTCAACCACCGTTCATCCTGGATGGTCGATTGCTACCAGAGCCTACGCTGGATTTCGTGCTGCCTGCTCATCTTGAAGCGGGCGAACCGCCAGAGGCACGCGGACTCGCGCGTGACGAGGTGCGTCTGATGGTCTCTACGCGCTCTGATGACCGGGTGGTACATACCCAATTTCGCCAGATAGACGAGTTTCTGGAAGCGGGCGACCTGCTGGTGATCAATACCAGTGGTACGATGCCCGCAGCTCTGGAGGCCCGGCGTGCCGATGGTACGCTACTGGAGCTGCACCTCTCGACACGACTGCCCGCTGGCCTGTGGAGTGTTGAGCTACGCATCCGTGCTGGCAAAGCCACCCGGCCCTTCTATGATGTGCAATCGGGTGAGACCCTGCGCCTGCCAGCGGGTGCGAGCGCTACTCTGCATCTGCCCCATCGCAGAACGCAGTTCGGGCAGGTAGAAGCGATGGACGAGCAGGCTGACCAGCACCGTCTCTGGCTGGCCTCCTTGCAGTTGTCCGGGGCTCTGCATCCCTACATGCAGCGCTATGGTTTTCCCATTCGTTACGACTATGTGCGTGATCCCTGGCCTCTCAGTTATTACCAGTCGGTCTTCGCGACCGAGATGGGCAGCGCTGAAATGCCCTCGGCAGGGCGGGCTTTCACCCAGGAACTGCTGGCCCGGCTGGTCGCGCGCGGGATCGTGATTGCGCCATTGCTGCTGCATACGGGAGTTGCCAGTCTGGAAGCGCACGAGCCCCCCTATGAGGAGTATTACCGCGTGCCAGCGTCTACCGCTCGCCTGGTCAATATGACACGCGCGGCTGGAGGGCGAGTCATCGCCGTTGGTACCACTGTGATCCGCTCACTGGAGACCGTTACCGACCAGCAGGGGGTCACTCATCCTGGAGAGGGCTGGACCAGCCTGGTGGTTACCCCACAGCGGGGGCTGCGTGCCGTCAATGCACTGCTCACCGGTTTGCATGAGCCGCGCGCCTCCCATCTGCTCATGCTGGAAGCTCTGGCCAGCCAGGAACATCTCCGCCTTGCCTACGATGAGGCGCTGAAACAGGGCTACCTCTGGCATGAATTTGGTGATTTGCACCTGATCCTTCCATGAGGAGTGTTAGATAATGCTGCCCGTGCAAGCAAGCCGGGCAGCACTTTATGCTTGTGAGGTTGTATCAAACAGCCGCAGAAACTGATGCCCAATCATGGAGCAGCGCTTTGGCCGCATTATGGCCTGGGGCTCCCATAACCCCGCCTCCCGGATGTGTTCCCGAGCCACACAGATATAGTCCCTCCAGGGGTGTACGATAGCGAGCGCATTCCGGCGCAGGGCGCAGCGAGAAGAGCTGGTCTGGAGTGATTTCTCCGTGGAAGATATTTCCATTGGCCATACCGTAGCGCTGCTCAATATCCACCGGGCTCAGCACCTGATAGTCTATCACCGCATCTGCAAAATTGGGGGCAAAAGAGGTGATCGTAGCAATGATGCGCTCCGCCATTTCTCGCTTCACCTCCTCTGACCATGAGCGGTCCTTCAGATGGTAAGGAGCATATTGTGAAAAGGCGGATATCGTGTGAAATCCTTCGGGCGCGATGGAAGGATCGGTAGCTGACTGCATATAGGCTTCAATATAGGGGTGCTGCGAGAGTTCTCCGCGCAGAGCGTCTTCGTATG
>JAFMRP010000708.1 GCA_017354095.1 Ktedonobacteraceae bacterium | reverse complement strand
CCTGTACTCCCCGTTCCCTCATAGCCGCACAATCAAGCTCCAGGTCATTTGAGCCGAGTACAAAATTCAGGTAACCATCGCCCTTTGCCAGCCTTTCCACCAGACTCTTCTGGGCCTCTTCCGGCTCATGCACCGTAATCAGTTCCAGGTATGTATCGCCGATGACAATGATTCGGTTGGCCGTCCCTCCTCGCGGATGCACTCCTCCTCCGCTTGCTATCAGGCCCAGATCGCGGCCAAAGATCTCCGTTGCCTGTTCCAGGTTGTTCACACCGATAATGATGTGATCCAGTCCAATAAACATAGCGCCTCCTTATCTCAACCAACAAGAAAAGCCAGGGTACAACAACCCTGGCTTTTCAAATGCTTAGCGAATCTTAGCGCGTACGTGCCAGCTCGCGGCGAGTTTCGCGCTTCGACGAAACACGGCCCTCACTGGCGCGCCTGAAGAACGGCAGCCTCAGTTCGCCATTCTCCCAGATCACCAGGATCATACTGGCATTGAAGATCGACGAGAACGTACCACTGAAGATACCAATCAGCAGCGTCAGGGTAAAGTTATGGATACTCGTACCCGGCGTGGTGAAGATCGTCAAGGCCAGCAGCGTGAAGAGCACGGTCAGCGAGGTGTTGAGGGAACGTGCCATGGTCTGCACCAGGCTTGCATTCACCACCTCTGAGAAGGTCTCATTCATGCGCCGCTGCAAATTCTCGCGAATACGGTCGAACACCACAATGGTATCATGCACCGAGAAACCAATCACCGTCAACAGCGCGGTAATGAAGAGCGCATCGATCTGAATCCCCAGGAAGTGGCCGAGGATTGAGAAGATACCCACTACCACCAGCACGTCGTGCAGCAGCGCGAGAATGGCACAGACGCCATAGCGCCAAGCCTTCGGCACTTTGTGGAACGCAAACCAGATGTAGAGCAGGATAAAGAACGAAGCCGCCATAACAGCCAGGAAGGCCATACGCGTCGTATCTGCGGCTACCGTCGCGCCCATCGTCGAGCTACTCAGCACCTGGAAGTAGGGACCTTTATTGCCCAGGAACGAGGACTGGATGTCCAGGAACTTTGAGCTATTGGCAGATCCCAGGAAGTCATGTGAACTGGTCAGGATCTGATAGGTCTGTGTTGTCTGGCCCTGCTGAACATCAGCCACGCTGACAGCGATATTCGCCGGGTTGGCGGGATTAGGCGTCGCTGTGGCAGTGGGCGTCGGACTCGCGGTGCTGGTAGCCTGAGGCGTCGCTGTGGCCGTAGCTGCAGCCGTTCCCGTAGCCTGAGCAGTGGCCGTAGCCGGCGCCGGTACCGGGCCTGTCGAGGACGTGGTATTCTTGGTTGGATCGCTGGTCTTGGGCAGATCCTTCAGAAGCGTCTTGATGTCATCCGCTTTGGGTGCATCTTTGAATTTGCTCAGCGTGACCAGCGTGAAGGGCTTGCCACCGGAGACACCTGGAATAGTAGCATAGTCAACAGTGGCCTCCGGGTACTTCTGGGTCACTCTTTTTTTGATTTCATTCTGAACATTGCTGTCAACCTGGGTGTTCAGGCGCACCCAGACGGTCTTATTCGCCGCCACAGTAGTATCACTGCCAGCTATGACCTGCAGGTCCGGCAGATTGAACGGCTTAAGGAGATTATTGATTTGTGCCTGCGACATCTGGTACTGGGGACGAATAGTGGCATTCGTTCCCCCGGCGAAGTCGATGCCGACCCTGAGTCCAAAGAGGAAGAGTGAGATCACTCCTGGAATAATCACAAGCAACGAGATTCCCAGGAACACATAACGATACTTGACAAGATTTAACACATCTGCCTCCTCTACGCCGTGCTATTGCGCCGCGCACGGGATGCGCTGGAGGCCAGACCAGCAGGCAATCCAAACAGTGCGGGATGACTGATAACGCCGGTCGGCACAAGCAGGTTCAGGAAGGTGCGTGTGACGACGATAGCGGTGAACATACTGATCACAACACCGATGAACAGGGTGGTCGCGAAACCAACGATAATGGTCGCACCAAAGTTGGTGCCAAACGCGTACAGCACAGCGCAGGTAATCATCGTGGAGAGGTTTGAGTCGCGGATCGATGGCCAGGCGCGCTTCCAGCCGATATCGATAGCGGAAGCCAGCAATCTGCCTTCTCGTAGTTCTTCCTTCACGCGTTCGAAAATCAGCACGTTGGCGTCCACTGCCATACCAACCGATAGGATGAAGCCAGCGATACCGGCCAGTGTCATGGTGACGCCGATCATTTTGAAGAGCGCGAGTGTAATCAGGGTGTAGAGCAGCAGCGCTATGTCGGCCAGCAGGCCCGGCAGACGATAGTAGAGCAACATAAACAGGATGACGATGCCGATGCCTACCGCGCCAGCAATCAGGCTCTTGTGAATAGAATCCGCACCCAGTGTCGCGTCAACCGTATTCTGGCTTTCAGGCTGTAAGGCAATAGGCAGCGCGCCATACTTCAGGAGGTTCACCAGGTCCTGAGCCGATTGCGCAGTAAAGTTACCCTGGATCACGCCGCTGCCGGGCAGCTGGCTTTGAATGACAGGGGAGCTAATGACCTTTTTGTCCAGGGTAATGGTCAGGTAATTGCCAATATGACTTGCGGTATAGGTGCTCAGGCGATTAAATGCATCGCCCTTCATCTTAAAGCTTACCTCATATTCACCGGTCTGTGGATCCTGCACCACGCCTAGATCGCTGGCAGACAGGTCATTTCCGTTAAACAGTGCCTTAGTGCTGCCATTGCTTGCCACGAACTGGCTGGGATCGAATGGCTGGTCGTTCTGCAGCCCTTGCTGGCCGGTATCCCAGAACTCCAGCACGCCGGTTTGCAGCAATTTATTGATGGCATCCTGCTGCTCGCCAGTATAGCCGGGCAGTTCCGCCGAGATGCTGGGGCCACTGCTGGTCGACTGCAAACGGATTACCGGCTCGTTAACGCCCAGGCCGCCGTTCACACGTCTCTCGATCTGGTTGCGAGTCTCCTGCATGGCCTGGTCGGTTACCGTCTGCCCGGGTTTCGGCACGAGCAGCACGCTAATGCCGCCCTGCAAATCCAGGCCCTCTTTAAAGGTGAACGGATTATTGATACCGTAGAGTGGTTTCCCATTCCCCGCATTGGGCCAGAAGACAACATATGAAGCGCCTACGGCTAACAGAATGATGAAGAAGAGGAGTGTCAATGTTCCTCGACGCATAATGAGTTGTTCCTCTCACGCAAAAAAGCTAAATCCCCAGATAATGATCTGCGCCCATCTCTTCTGTTATCGCTGGGCGCGATGAAGGATGATCTCTCAATGGAAGATACAAAAACATCACTGCGATTTTCACTGCAGTATAGCATAGTTAGAAACAGTTGCCTATCCTGTCTCCTCTCTTTGCACAATAGAGTTCCTCATACTTAGTATAAGTCGTTGGACTAGTCTTTCGTTGCACTTTCTCGTAGTGTCTATACCGACCAGGACCCTGCCAAACTGCGTTTGACGAGTGCGTATCTGGTGATGTTTTACAAATTGCCATGGTACAAGCGCGATAAATGGCGCTGGTTGGCAGGCCGCGAGGGGTGACGAATTACGATGGTATCAGTGAATAGCGCGCCGGTCGGTAAGGCGTGAGCCGGCCACCCGCGAGGGGTGGCCCGACATGTTGGGTGGGATGAGAGGAAGGCAAGGGGCAACCCTAAAAACGGGTACCGAACCCTTCACAACCCTTCACACGGCCTGTAGAGCCGATGCAACCCTTCACCAAACCCTTCACCGACCCTTCACAACCCTTCAACCCTTCACAGCCGCCTGCGGCAGTGGGGGAAAGATAC
>JAFMRP010000707.1 GCA_017354095.1 Ktedonobacteraceae bacterium | reverse complement strand
TGGCCCTACATGTTGGGTGGGGTTCGAGTGAGATGTACCATGGTCAAGTGTCAATGTTCATGCGTCGAGCGCGTCGCGTCACCGGAGTTCGCAGATGTAGGACCTGGCTGGCTTGCCGTTAAGCGTTAGCTCACCGACGGCGACGAATCCGTTGTGTTCAAGCACCTTGCGCGAGGCTGGATTGTCCAGCGTGACCCTCGCGCGCAGTCTGCTGAGCCCGTACTCGGTGGCGGCGAGCTCACGCACCTTGCGCACCGCCGCTGTGGCCAGTCCCTGCCCCGCGGCTTTCTGCGCGATCCGGTAGCCTAGCTCCGCCGACCCGTCTGCCACCTTGACCAGGTTCACCCGTCCCACCACCTCGCCACCCTCGGTCACCAGCAGGTGGAGGTAATCCGTCCCGGCGGCCTGCTGCGCGAGCAGTTGCGCATGCCGCATGTCGAACTCAGTAAAGAACTCGTCCCCCCGATCCGGTATCACTGCCGCGAAGTAGGCCCGATTCTCCCGCTCGAACGCAAGCAGGGCTGGTGCGTGGTCGGGGCGGAGCAGCTGAAGGTCTGGCATGTCTCGTTCTTCCATGTGTATCTCTCTTTGCTCAATGATGAATTGATAGAACTCGTCCATTGAGGACTACGCATACTCTATCACCCTGTTGCAACTCCATCTGTTTATCCCAACAGTATCATGCTCAGGTTTTACCAGTGGTCCCAGTGTACGATGTCTGACAGGGGTTTGCGGTTGGCGGGTTTGAATGTTGTGCCCTTTGTATAGGCGACGGGGATGAGACCTACCTGCATGACCTGTTCGTAGGGGATGCCCAGTACATCGGCTGCTTCGCGCTCAAAATCGAGATGGAGGGTGGTCAGAACGGTGCCCAGGCCACGTGAGCGGGCGGCCAGCATGAAGCTCCAGGTCGCGGGCCAGATGCCGCCCCAATGACCGGCCAGCCCGGACGCGGAGAGATGTTCGGCGCGGCCCTCGATGCAGGGGATGACGTGGACCGGGACCTCGTGCAGGTGTCCGGTAAAGTGTTGTATTGTCTCGCGAGCCTTGAGAAGTTCTGCTTTTTCCTTCTCGTTTGTCGCTGAGGCTATCATTTGCTGCAAGATGTCCTGCTGGCCACCTGGGGCCAGGGTGCTTTTGCGGTAGATTGCGGCCAGGGCTGCGCGTTGGGCTGGATCGGTGACGACAAGAAAATGCCAGTTTTGCATACCACCCGGGCTGGGTGCGTGTACGGCGAGGGAGAGGCATTCGCGAATCACTTCTGGCTCTACCGGGCGGGTGAGATCCAGGCGTTTGCGTACTGCGCGGGTGGTAGTCAGCAATTCATCGATGGAGAGGTTGAGGATGGGCATGGTGTATTATCTCCCCGATTCTTCAATTATGTCTTTGTTCTGAGTGGATAGAATCTCGCCCAGCAAGGCCAGCAGTAAATGGCTGTTTATAAGATCGTCTTCATCGAAGAGGCTGAGCTCTTCCTCGCCCATTTCCTTCTTCCAATGAACGGCTAGCTGGTTGAATTTGCGATCTATCTCAATATGGTGGATTTGTTGCCAGGTAATGCGTGGGGCATCTTGCATATTCTCTTCGTAGGCAACATTTTGCATGTCCTCTTCTTCGAAGAAAAACCTGTGCATATCAATAATACCGGTGTTATTGATGCTCAGAGCGCCAAACGCCAGGGTCTCTCCGGCATGATAGGCCTCGATGGCCTGGGGATAGTGAGCGTGAGTGACTGCCGTAAGAATCGCCTCACCCAGTTCTTGATAGTGTTGTGTCGCATTGTTCAGGCGGATCTTGAGGCCATCGGCGCGTCGGAATTCGTAAGCGCTGCCACGACGCCGTGTGGTAGTGATGGTGGGCCAAGAGCAGGCTTCCAGATGTCGCTGGTGGTGTGTGACAAAGCCCTTCTGAAAGAGATAGAAGCGCCCACGTTGCAGCTTGCCTACACCACGAAAGATCATAAAGGCTGCTATTGCCGTGGGGAGAGGAAGCAGGAGCCACCACCAAACAAATCGCCAACTGCCTGAAATGAGCTGCAGAAGCCAGATCCCTACGAGTAAGATGCCGAAGAAAATGCCGCGCATGATCTTCCCCAGTTCAGGTTTGTATGCTTTCTCGGGATTGCCGAGCATAGCCAACTCGGCGGTTTGCATGACGTCCTGTGGAAAGGTGACGGTAGTGGACATCCTCTGTATCGACATAATATCTTGGTGCTCCTTTTCTGGGATGTAGAAAGAAGATATTATTGAATAATTCTGTGCATAGAGCCTGTTTATATAACAACGGATATTCTCTAATAGTATCAAAATGTGGCGCTTTCAGTAATTATCGAGGTTTCACTCGCATGTAGGGAATTTATTGGGGTTGGAACAAATGTCTTGACTCTCAAGTGGCTTGAGAGTTTATACTTTGCTCAGCAACTTCGGAGTTAAGACGGAGTGGAGCAGAGATGATTAAGATTGGCGAGTTTTCAAAGCTGGTGCAGGTGTCGGTTCCCACTTTGCGCTACTACGACCAGGTGGGTTTGTTGAAGCCGGTTGAGGTGGATCGCACGACGGGTTATCGCTATTACTCTGCCAGCCAACTGCCCCGGCTGCACCGGATTCTGGCGCTCAAGGGTCTTGGCTTTTCGTTGGAGCAGATTGCCGGGGTACTGGCTGAGGGTTTGACGCCGGAGCAGATGCGCGGGATGCTGCGTTTGCGTCACGCGCAGATCAGCCAGGAGCTTGCCGAGGCTCGGAACCGGCTTATTGATGTTGAAGTGCGTTTGCAGCAGATTGAGAGAGAGGAGCAGATATCGGCCTATGATGTTATGTTGAAGCGGGTCGAGCCGCAGCTTATCGCCCTGGTGCGGACGATTTTGCCATGTCACAGCGCGAGTGGTTCGCTGTTTAAAGAGGTGTACGAGGCGATTGGTACACATGTGGGTGAGGCGCTGGGTCCGAATCCGGGTGAGGGTGGGCAAACGATGGTGCTCTGGTATGATACCGAGTTTAAAGAGCGTGACGTAGATGGCGCGGCCGCGTTTCTGCTGCGCTGTCGTGTTCCAGAGAGCGGGCGGATGCGCGTCCACGAGTTGTCCGCCGCCACCGTGGCCGCCACGGTTCATCATGGTTCGTACAATACGATTGGCGAGGCGCACGAGGCGGTATTCAAGTGGATCGAGGCGAATGGCTACCAGATTGTGGGGCCGGATCGGGAAGTTTATCTGTATAACGCGACGCCGATACGGCTGGATGATCCATCGTATGTTACTGAAATTCAATATCCGGTTGAGAAAGCTGGCAATAGCAACTGATGAGAAGGAGAAGTATACATGATTATCACTGAACCGAAGCTGGAAGATCGTAATGAGCAGCATTACGTAGGGATTCGAACGCAGGTTAGCATGAAAGAGATGGGGAAGGTGATTCCGCAACTGCTTGGGGAAGTATTTGCCTGGCTGGAGAAGCAGGGTGTGGCGCCGGCAGGCGCGCCCTTCAACCGGTATCACGTTATCAATATGGAGTCAAAGATGGATATTGAGCTGGGTGTGCCGGTCGCGAGCGCTGTGCCGGGCGATGAGCGTGTACGCGCGGGTGTGCTGCCGGCGGGCCGATATGCTTCTCTTGTCTATACCGGGGTCAGGAATGGAATAAAGGGGAACGGGGCGCTGCTGGACTGGGGAGCGGAGAAGGGGCTGGTGTGGGACAGGTATGAGGCGGAGGGTGGTGATGGGTTTGGTGCGCGGGTTGAGTTTTTCCTCACCGACCCGGATGACGAGCCGGACCAGGAGAAGTGGGAGACGGAGGTTGCGATTCGGGTGGTGGGGTAAGAAGGGGGGGAATCTCTGC
>JAFMRP010000706.1 GCA_017354095.1 Ktedonobacteraceae bacterium | reverse complement strand
CGCTGGCCAGCCGAGCTTCAGCTCGGCTGGGAAAAGCAGATGTTCCAGCAATCCTTCCGGCGGTCCTGCTTCCTCAGGTGTTTGGAGCACATACGCCCGGATTTTGCGGAGACCTCGTTGGAGGGTACGCAGCTGCGAGTACTCATACTCATACCGACGGTGAGAGTGGCTGACGGTGCAAAGACCTCCTCGACATGATTGAGCAGCCACTGGGCATATTTGCGCGCATACCCAGTGGCGGCCACGAATTCCTCCAGGATCTCTTGTTGTTGGAACCTTGACGCGTGGTGGTACGCTGGAGCAACCTGTTGGAGCAAAACCCGTCGTGCTTGCGTCCTCAATCCATTTCCCACGTATTTCTTCCTCCTCCGATCTGTCAAGCAAGCAGAGATCCCGTGCGACAGATCGCCTTCTGCTGCCTCACGGCTCTCGTCTTTTTGTGACTGAGGAGAGCGCTTGCGTGCCGTTTTGACCAGAGGGCATCAGCGCACCACTTGCGGCCTCGTGGCAAGGGAAACAAAAGCCTACATGAGAAAGGTGACAGGGTCGCGATTGAGGAAGATTTTGGTGAGGCAATGCAGCCTGTCAACGTACGTTGCCCACGGTGCAAGACAGTGCGTTGCAGTGTGAAAACCTGGAAATACTATACCTTACGCATGCAGAAAAAGCAAGAGAGGCAGTAGGTCTACCCGAAGAGAAACGAAGCGGGAGCGCGCATCGGATCACTGGCTTTCCATCTGTGATATGGACCTTCAGCGGGAGATAACCAACTAAGGATTGATAGTATTGGCGATTTTGCTGATGATGCTTTTCGAGTTTTGTGACATCGTATTTTTATAGAAATACTGTTTATTCAGCATATGTTCTGTATAGTAGCGTTCGGTGACCCATGTCTTTGTGGCTCAGACACCTACGGTTTCTCGTTGCGAGAGACGCGGGAAAGTGCAAGAGAGAGGAGCTAGAACCATGGGAAAGAGGTGGTATCTGCTAACGCTGCTGAAGTGATGCCTATGAAGGAAGGAAATGGACGTTGCGTGCAAATAACACGAAGCGCCCAAATAGGGGCTATGCTCGGGATGTGATGGCGGTGATCACGGGGAGGGAAGGATCCAGCATGTTTGAGCTGTAAAGACGTTTGAGGGGAAAGGAGAAGCCATCTTCCCCAGAGAGAAGATGGCTCATGGCACCATGCGAGCTGTTTTTGGAGTATGGTAAGATCATTACAGCATGGCGTGTCTACGAGAGTTGGGTGATGACGACACGAAGTGCATCGATACGGCCTCTGTGGTGGAGCAGCTGTTTGGTTAGGTGAGCAGGTATGTGATCGAGACAGCCCGACAAGTATGGCCTAGAGGGAAACGTCCTCAAAGTGCTCCAACGTGAGCTGTCCGCGCGGCTGGATGCCCATCAGTTTGACCAGGTACTGCATTGCGGCGTGGAAGCGCTCTGACGCTTTGAGTGTTTGCGTATACCGAAAATATGGTATGAGTCCTCTCTTGAGGGAAGAGCAGGAAGCAGGGCCGGCTCTCGTGCCCATCAACTGGAAAAAGTCTTTTGTTCTTTTGGTATCATGTCCTCCTTCTGGAAACGATAATTCAAGTTTACATTCTTTGCCATCGCCACCCTCGCAGTTTTATTGAGAACAAAAGTTCCGTCAGGCTGCGTATGGTCAGGAAAGAACCAGACACCGTGTAGGCTTCCGTCTGGATAAACAACAGCGTCATACGTGCAGTTCAATATAATCTGACCGCCTTGTATTGTGAGAGGATCAGTAAATTCCATAAAAGTACCCGTCCCTTTCCCATAAAGCCTCATTGCGTACTGCAAGCGGCTCTGGGCAGCAGTGCTAAGTTGCGCAAGATCTCCTCTTATGCCGGAGACCCCGACAATACTATTTCCATAGACAGGCTCAGACAACGATCCTCGGAATGCCCCTTCATTCTGAAGTGCATCTATCCATAATGTTGCCGCGAATGGAGGAGCACCGCTACTATAGGTGAATTGTCCCTGCCAGACCTCTACGCTGATTGGAGGGGGTGTCGGTGTTGGGGCCGTTACTGTGGGTGTTGTAACTGTACGTGGTTTAAGAACCTGGCTGAGGCTATAAATTCCCCCACCCAGTAAGATCAGTACGCCCGCCGCCACTGCCACAATCCACCAGGGAAACGGCTTCTTCGCCGAGGGTGGTGGGGCGACGACGAACCTGACAGTCGGTCCCTCGCTGAACTCATCATCGGGATTGGACAGATCCACCACATCTAGCCGCAGGGTGTAGTCACCGGCAGGAGCGCTTGGTGGAACTGTGATCTGCACAGCATATTGCTGGCTGCCAGCACTGGCGAAATCGCGGTCGGCCTCCCCCTGCAACACCAACCAGACCCCCAGACTTTCTGGCTGAGTCGCCACATGGGCCCGGCTATGAATGACCCGCGTCGTCATATTCGAAACGGTAAATGAGATCTGCCCCTGGCGACTGCTGTTCAGGGACACAGTATTGGTGGCTGCGGTAATGGCGAATGGACTAGGCATAGCTCTCTTCTCCTCCTGGCTGTTCTTCGGCAACTACGAGTTCATCAACAAACCGTCAAGCCTGGTCCCCGCGCTACTTCAGGGTGACGAGGCAGGCAGATGCTCCCCCCGTGTCGAGGCATGCAATACTGAGCGCTCCATGGGCTTTGCCTGGGTAGACTTTCAGATCATCCTTTGTCATGGCGTCTGCTGGTGTGAGGGACTGCTGCACAGGCAGCGTCGCCTCCTGGATCAATTTCACCGTCACGGATGTCCCTTGTACAAGTTGCAGCGTGATCACCCGTAGAGCGGAGACCGATTGTTGAATGGCAAATGTACACGTACGTTGAGCGGGTACGACAAAGTTTCCTCGTTGCAGGCAACTTGTGGATTCAGGGCTGAGATCGGCTAGTTTTAAGGGCTGGGGACTGGTCAGAACTCCGCCTGGACCCGCCAACCAGTCGGGGGTCTGGACTTTTTGATCATCATGCGTCGCCCCAATGTTGATGCTGATAATGAACAATAGACCGATTATGAATAATACAATCAGAAAGATCCTCTGGCTGTTCATCTCAATCAGCCCCTTTCTTCTATGGAGAAGATCATGTGTTGATGAGCACAAGCTCGTAGGTCACATAGGCTGGTTTCTCAGATTCGATGATGCGTTCAATCAACACCCGATACGGGACCGCTTCCTGTGGCGCACGGATACGGATGTGGAATGGCCTGAGCCGTCCGTCCGATCCCAGTACCTGCTCTTCTATCGCGAATCCCTGCGTGCCGATCGCCGTTTCCAGAAAGCGGAGCAGCCCTTTTGTTGTACCCCGCCATTGCGCCAGGAACGTTGCGGCCGCGATCAGTTCGCGGAGCCGTCCTTGCCCGCTCGGCAGAGGTGGAGGTGCCAACTCTCCAGGCACTTCGAGCAGTAGCCGCTCCAGATCAACCCAGCTTGCCAGGAAAGGCACAAATGTATCAGGAGTGCGGTACGGATCAAAGAACGCATCAAGTTGATCCAGTACTGCCTCATCCGGTGCTAACAACGCTTCCATTACTTCCAGTAGTGCGAATAGGGGCGTGCCTTCCGTGCTGACTCGCTGAAAAATGCCAGGGAGCAGATGCTCAATTTCAGTCCGCTTCATCTTCACCCACCACCGAGATATCATGCTTGCCGGAGACAAACAACCATGTCGCCGGCAGTGTCACCTTATCCGCAAACTCCCTGCTTGACGATGAGGTATAGGTTTCTCCACTATCCACGCTGCGGAAAACTCCCCTGGCTCCACCAACCAGCACCAGCCGTCCATCCGAGCCCGTCGCCAGATTGAG
>JAFMRP010000705.1 GCA_017354095.1 Ktedonobacteraceae bacterium | reverse complement strand
CCAGCTCTAGCTCGCGCAGGGGAATAGTGCTGTCAATAGCAATGTGCGATGCGATCTGAGGGAAACGTGTCGTCATCAGATAGGCACACTGGGCACCTCCGATCTGGAGCATCAAAGCCTCGTCGATGTTCCAGACATCGTCAATAACCACGAGAAGAGAGCGCTGCCCTATTGTCATACGCAAGGCCTGTATCCAGTCTTCCTGGTTCTCACCCATTTGTGAAGAGGAGAGGTGGAACAGATTGCCCTAACGGCCCAACAAACTGAGCATATGAGGATGAGATCCTAAGCTGGCCCATAGTATACCATCATGAAAATGTGCGCGAATACTTGGATCATGGGCAATCATCGTTGCAAGAGCGGTTTTTCCAACACCCGGTAGTCCATGGAGTACGATCGGTGTCTTGCCAGCAAGGAGGATTGATACGACTTCGTGTATGACATCGTCTCTCCCGACTAGCGGTATGGGCGCACGAGTAGGGAGAAGTGGATCGTTGATGAGGCGAGCCTCAAGCGATGAGGAGAAAGATCTGCCGGCCTCTGCGGGCATGAGGCCTAACTCCTGTGCGCTTTTTTGGTACAATTCACAGAGTCGCTGCTGGTGGAGGCGAAAAGGAAGGACGCGCCCTTGCTCCCACCTCCGTACGGTGACCTCGCTGACTCCCAATCGTTCTGCGACTTCTTTTTGCAACCACCCCTTCTCTGTCCGTGCCTGAATCAAGAGCTCATTCTTCGCCATGGAGATTCCTTTCTGGAATGGCTTGGGCAACAAGAAATACCAGAATTGAACAGAATACCGTATAGGAGCATTTCCATGAGAACAACTTGTGACATGTCGATTACCTACTAAGTTGATTATCACACCATAAGAAGTAGATGTCAATCAATAAGCTTTCTATGCCTGTAGTTTGGATGATCGCTAAAATGATCGCTGAAATGATCGGTAATGTTCTTCGCTTTGATGATTTTCCTGTGTATAGTAGTAATACAGGAGTGCAACGTATTGATGTGATTATATAAACACTACAATACAATAGCGCCGTACACACCTTGACCTGAGATAGTGTATCATGCACCATCCTACAGCTCGTTGCTGAACTGCATGGATACATACGTCCCCGTATAAAAAGCGTGTTCAAGGACGAAGGAGAACTTGATGGGATATACATTCCATGACACGAGAAACATCGTCATCGGGGCGACATCGCTCCTGTATAGCAATCATGGGCGGATTGTTGGTTCGAAAGAGAGAATGCTCCAACTGACGCCAAAAGAAGCGCTCCTCTTTCAAGCTTTTCTTCAAGGCTTTAAGCAGGTATTCTACACACCAGACGAATTGGCCATCATAGGATACCGAAGAGAAGCGGTCTTGCTGGAGCTTACTCAATCCAGTCTCAGAGGCCTGCGAAGGCATATCAGTCGTCTTGGCAGCAAGCTCTCCGTTTTTGGACTCAAACTGAAATGGTGTGATGATGGCTACTTACTCTTCGTAGAGTATGACACCGATGCAAACAAGCAATGTCATACGGTCGACGAGTCGTCCTGGCTTCCTCAGGCACTTCATCGAAGATTTGAAACAAGTAGCTCTTATCAAACGAAGCGTATTGGTGATCCATCATATATCAATCAATAACATCAATTCGGAGGTATTATCGCATGGCTCGTAGTCGTAGCTTACCCACTGACTTATTTGAGCAGCCCGATTTTTTCGAGCTGGAGAGTGAGACCCAGATTATCCTCATAGGGTTAGTCCTTCATGCGGATGATTATGGCCGCGGGATCGCTCACAGCAGACTTCTGGCCCGCAAGCTGGATAAAGAGGAGCCCCTGGTTGAGCAGGCCCTTGTGACGTTAGAAGCCCGCGATTTGCTCCGCTGCTATCAGGTGGGGCGCGGACACTACTATGCGCTCACCTGCTGGCAAGAGTGGCAAACGCTGCACAAACCAACGCCATCGAAATATCCAGCACCTCCTGAGATCTCTCCGTCAGAAGGTTCCCTCCCATCCAGCGAAATCCGGGGAAATTCCGCGATGCCCCGGATTTCCTCGGAATATCCGGGAAAAGTACGGGATATCCTCCCTGAAGAAGAAGGTGAAGGAGAACAAGAAGAAGAGCAGCATAAGAAAAGAAAAGAAGACGAAGGAGCCGAGGACACGTCTCACAAGATCGTCCCGCTTCACCCTACCCCGACCGACGTCGGCAACGACACCATTTCACTCTCAGAAGAAATCGTGCAGGAGAGAACGCATCAGGTGGCACAGATTCTCCAGATCCCGGTCAGCGATGCTCTGACCCGTGTGGTTGCAGACTATGCCGCTGATCCTGCCATCTCGCTGTTGGGTCAGGCCGATGCAGCCCGGGAATGGATTGATGATCGCCATCGTAATCATCATCAGCGGCAGATGTCACCGGCCTTTTTCCGGCGCTGGCTCAACCGAGAGCATGCCTCCATCCAGGCACGTCAGGCTCCTTTTCCGACGGAGAAGCGTGTTCGGAATGCAACTGGCTCGCCACGAAGAACCACACTCACGTCCCATGATCCCTATGCCGCCTTTATCGAGCGACGTGTTCAGGAAGTGAAAGCCACAGCAGCTGCCCGCCGAGCAGCTGCGGAGCAGGAGGCCGTCGTATGAAGAGAGCAGGAGGAACTTTCACCCATGTTCCCAACTGGGCCAGGCGTTTCTTGAGCCAGAATCCAGCAGAGAAAACCTGGACCTGTGACACCTGCGGGGAAATTGAGCCGTTCCACTTCGCCCAAGGATGGTATGCGCGGCGGCGCTGTGCCTGCGAAGAGCGTGCGGAAGAGCAACGCCAACGGCAGCAGGTGCCCCGCACACTGGCCGAAGCCATCAAGGACGCCCAAATGGCCCAGACCTATACCTGGCTGGGGGCTGGCTGGACGGCATCGGAGTTGGAAGCCAGAACCTTCTCCACATTTGAGCAGGAGCGCCAGCCAGAAGCCTTTGCGGAAGTGCGTGCCTTCGCAATCCATCCGCAGGGGAATCTGTGGCTCTACGGCTCCTATGGCGTGGGCAAAACCCATCTGTTAGCAGCGCTGGCCAATCTGAGGCGCTCAGCAGGCCGACCCTGTCTGTTTGCCTCTGCGGTGACGCTCTTTGATGCCATCCAGGAGCGTATCGGGAACGATCAGGACTATCACCTATTACTCAAGCAAGCGGTTCAGACGCCGCTGTTGCTCTTAGACGATATCGACAAGCCGAAAGTGAGTGCCTTCCGACAGGAGATCTACTATCAGCTCATCGATGGGCGCACGCGCAGAGGGCTACCGCTGGCCATATCATCCAATTGTCCGCCTGCCGAGTTGGATGATTACATCGGTGGAGCGGCCCGCTCTCGTCTGATGATGGGGATCATCCCCATTCATCTGAATGGGATCGACTATCGCTTAGAAAGGAGGTGATACCATGCCTCATAGCAAGCAGATCCAAACGCCCTCACGGCCAGAGGTCGTTGTCCCCGCCACCTTACTCACCGTGGAAGGGGCATGCCGCCAGTTGAACGTCGGCAGGACGAAACTCTTTGAGCTGATCCAGCAGGGACTCCCGGTTATTCGCCTTGGCGGTCGAGCGATCCGTTTTGATCCTGCCAGTATCCATGCCTGGGCACTGCGCCAACAGGAAATGTGGGAGTAGTGCCTACCAGCTTGGCGTGACAAGCGAGCAAACAACCATGAAGGATCACCTCATCAGGGATGTGATGGCTTCCTTGAATGGCTACCAGTAGAGCATTGATGCTTTTTATGGTATAGTATGCCTACCTGACGTCACTATGTAAGTACGTCAGGTAGACCGAAAAGAAAGGAAGATAGTTGTATGAC
>JAFMRP010000704.1 GCA_017354095.1 Ktedonobacteraceae bacterium | reverse complement strand
AAGAGTATGCTCGCATGCATTTATTTTGTCATGAGGATCAACCTTTGTGTAGACCGCTGTAGCGCTGGTTTGTTGACACGGGAAATGGTGCCTGATTTTGAGGGAATATCCTGAGCGATGTGAGCTCAGAGATACCACACTCTGATACGTTTACAATGAGCCAAAACCCGGAGTCAACAAACCAGCGGTAGAGGCGCCTTGGTCATCACCCCATCAACCGCCTGCCATTCCCACTCGATACCAGTCAACTCATCATAGGCCAGCAACCCGGCTTGCCAGAGGGCTTTGAAGAAGCCAGCTTGTTCCCATTCCTGAAAGCGATCATGAACGGTCGAAGACGCGCCCAACTCGCGTGGTAGCGCATTCCACTGGATGCCCGTGCGTAGCACAAAGATGATGGCCTCAAAGGCTTGCCGATCAGACAGGCGAGGACGGCCTCCCTTCGCATGAGATGTGGGAGCTGGGATGAGCGGCTTGACTTTCTCCCACCATTCTTCACTTACTTCCCATGGATGCGTTCTTGCCATGGATGCCTTCCTTTTGAGTATTGTCCATTTTCAAACAATATAAAGGAAAATGCCTCACGGTGGGCGTTGCGTATTGCCACGCTTGCGGTGAGGCATTCGTAGTCTGTTTCGCTTTCAATCCGATCTCTTGATTATTTTTCTGGAAGAAGCCGGGAAAGCTCGTTTTGACGAATCAACTCTTCAGAGACAGTCCAGAGCCGTTGGCGTATGGTCACATCATAAGAGAGCTGGGAAGAGGGGATTGGCTTGCAATTGACAAAGTATTTCCCGCTGACTTCCTCCGCCTCTGGTGAGGTCGCCAGGAAGAGCGTTGTCCGTGCGCCCTTCTCGACTGAAATACCAGTGAAGAAGTAGATCAACGCTGCAACAGAATGAGCAATGCCTCTTGTGCCACTATTGAAGTTGGAGGCCACCAAGCCAGGGTGCAGGGTGTTCACCGTGATCCCAGTGCCTTTGAGCCGATCAGCCAGTTCATAGGTAAAGTAGATCTGTGCGAGCTTGGACTGCGTATAGGCTTTCAGGAAGCTGTAGTGGTGTGTCCCTTGGAGATCAGCAAAATCGATGTACCCTCTGGCATGCCCATCTGAGCTGACATTGATGATGCGAGCTGGAGCACTGGCCTTGAGCACATCAAGCAGCAGCTCTGTGAGCAGAAAAGGAGCCAGATAGTTGGCCGCGAACGTTGTCTCCAGCCCATCAGATGTCACCTGACGCTCACCATGAATAGCTCCGGCATTATGAATAAGAACGTGAAGCTGAGAGTATTTCTGGAGAAATTCGCTGGCTGCGCGCCGCACCTGGGAAAGCTCAGCAAGATCAGCAACGATCAGATCTACCCGATTGTTTCCGCTGACCTCTTGTATCTCCACCTGTGCCGCTTCTCCCTTTGCGCGATTGCGGCAAACCAGAACCACAGTTGCGCCTGATGTGGCCAGTTCTCTGGCTGTGACCTTGCCAATCCCTGAACTACTGCCTGTGATCAGGCAGATCTTGCCCTGCATGTTGCTAGTTGCCATGTGGTGTGTCTCCTTTTCCTCTGGTTTGTTGGCGTTCTCGATTCTGACGGAGCGTGTCACGCATCATCGTCACAAGCGTTTCATTATTCAAACCCGCATGGGCCTCCGCAAGTAAATCTCTCCAGGCTTGCTCAAGATCGATGTGGTAGGCATTACTGATCCTGAGCAACTGGACCAGTGCATCTGCGATATTACGTGGGAAATGAACGTTTTCGCCAGGCATTGCGAGTTTCCCTTCAATGATCATCACATCATCTGCCAGCCTTCCTCCCACAGCTGCCAGATGGGTGACGAGGAGAGGGCCGTTCCAGGGTCCAATGATTTCATGAAAGCGCTGCGATAAATCTTGGGTATCATTCAACATCTTTTTGAGTTCCAACGTCTTTTGCCTTTCTCTGTATAACTTCATTCTTGACAAGGTGCTGCTCGACAGGTAGAGTATAAACGGTAAAGTATACTTGAAGGTCAAGACTTTGTGAGGAGCTTTTCCATGAAAATTAATGAGTTAGCGAAAAAGACTGGTTTGACAGCACCCACCATTCGCTTTTATGAAAAGGAAGGGCTACTTGGGGCCCGTTATGTACGGCGCCTGGACAATAACTATCGGGAGTATTGCGAGGAAGCAGTTGAGCATCTTCTGATGATTAAAGAAGTCCAAGCCGCAGGTTTCACATTAGCAGAGTTCAAAGAACTTGACGAGGCTTGCGAAGCTTCGGACGAACTGGTCACTGAGAAGGCAGCAGCATTTCTTCGGAGAAAGCTTGCTGAGATAGGCGAGAAAAGAGCCGAATTGGAGCGCGTTCAAACCTACCTTACGAGCAAATTGGCAGAAGTGCTTCAGCAGGGCGAGGCGTCTGTGGCCTTGCAATAGGTCCACTTTTTGCGGAAAGAGGTTCTTCTAAGCTTCAGATTCACCTGTGTATGAACCTCATTTCAAAAGTAACTGAATCATTATTGGCCCTTGCTCTCAGTGGCTGGCCTATTGGGATAGGCTCTAAGCTTGCGTTTTAACCATCCGCGCCAAAAAGGATAGCAAAACCTGACAAAACGAGCCTGATGTGCGATACTAGAAGTATGAATACCTCACCCCTGGAATCATTGACGAGCTTTCGTCAGCACATATATCAACTCTTCACACGGCGTCGCGACGCGCTCTTCGCGGCTTTCCGATGCATTGTTGACCACTGGGACGGTTCTTTCCCCAGCGCATCTGAGCCTGGCTGCCAGTTTTCAGCGGGGCTGGGGCAGCGTCTACGATGCCCTGGTTGAGGGGCAAATCGATGGCCAAGCGGTCGAAACACTGCTCGCTCAACATCCCCTGGAAGCAGGGGAGCCGATATATGCCGTTGATGCCAGTGTCTGGGCTCAATGCGATGCCGAAACGAGTCCCGAACGCGCCTTTTATCATCACCCTTCCCGTCACTCGGCCGGTCAACCCATTGTAGCCGGTTGGGCCTATCACTGGATTGCCCAAGTGAGCTTTGCTCACGACAGGCGGGACGGCTCCGCGCAAGATCCGTCGCCTGAAGTCTGGTGACAACATCAATCAAATTGCAGTAGAACAAATCAAAGAGCTGTTGCAAGGGTATCCCGACGATGCTCCTCTGCCGATCTTTGTTTTTGATGCGGGCTACGAGCCAGGGCAACTGGCTCAAGCCTGGGCTTCCCTGCGTGCGGCCGCCCTCACTCGTTTACGGGCAGGACGTTGCTTTTATGCTGATCCCACGGAACTGGCTCCTACGGGACGTCCTCCACGACATGGGCACCAGTTTGCATGTGCTGATCCCAGCACATGGCTTGAAACCGATCAGGAGTATACGACTGAGGACTCCCAGTATGGTCATGTTCATGTGCGCGTCTGGCACCATCTTCACTCGATCCCTCAGAACCACCCGAAACGCGGTACTCGTGGCCCACGACCGCTCATGCGAGGGACGTTAATCCTCGTCGAGGTGGCGCAGCTTCCCAAACACACGCGGGTTCCCAAACAGTTATGGTTGTGGTGGCATGCTCCTGACCCTCCCCTCTTGCCATTGGTCTGGCGCGCCTATGTCGCTCGCTTTCTGTTGGAGCACACCTTCCGCTTTGTCAAACAGTTTCTCAACTGGACGCTACCACGGGTACGTCATCCTGAACAAGCCGATCGTTGGACTTGGTTGATAGTACTCGCCTATACACAACTACGTCTGGCTCGACCCCTGGTGGCTGAGCACCGCTTACCCTGGGAAAAACCGTTGGCCGAGGGGAAGTTGACTCCGTACCGGGTACGTCATGCGTTTCCGTCACTTATGGGACGTCTCCCGG
>JAFMRP010000703.1 GCA_017354095.1 Ktedonobacteraceae bacterium | reverse complement strand
GGAGGACCAGGATGCGCTCACGCGGCAGGCCGTTGCCCGGGCCCGGCACGCCGTCGAGGAGGGAGCCACGCTGATCGACGTCGGCGGCGAATCCACGCGTCCCGGTTTTGCCCCACTGCCAGCGGAGCAGGAACTGGCCCGTGTGCTGCCCGTCATCAAAGCGCTGCGCGCTGTCCTCCCCGCTGAAGTGATCATATCCATCGATACCTACAAGGCTGAAGTCGCAGCACAGGCGCTTGACGCTGGTGCCGACATGATAAATGATATCTGGGGCCTGCGCCACGATTCCGCTATGGCCGGGCTGGCTGCCGCGCGCGGGGTGCCGGTCGTCATCATGGCCAACATGCGCGGCCAGGTCAAGCGCGATATCGTCAGCGACGTCGTGCGCTTTCTGTCCGGCTCAATCGAGCGCGCTTTAGAAGCGGGTATTGCCTGGGAGCATCTCATCATCGATCCCGGCATCGGCTTTGGCGTATCACCCCAGGAAAATCTGCTGCTGCTCCGTCGCCTGGGAGAACTGCGCGCGCTTGGCCGTCCCATACTGCTCGGCACCTCGCGCAAATCGACCATTGGCCGCGTGCTGGGTGGTCTGCCACCTTCCGAGCGCCTCGAAGGCACTGCCGCCACCGTCGCGCTTGGCATCGCTCAGGGCGCCGACATCGTACGCGTCCACGACGTACGCGAAATGATACGCGTCGTCAAAATGAGCGACGCCGTCGTCCGTGGCACCTTCGAACTATCCGACTAGCCTCTGCTAAGAGCGCAGGAGAAGACCCGCGAGCGTACACTGAAGCGGGGGTGCAGGGGGGGCCGCAGGCCCCTGCCTGCGTTCGGGGCGCCCCTATTGGCGTTCACTTCAGGGAGGCAGCCCCTCGACTGGGGGCACGGGGGCGAAGCCCCCGAGTTTCTTCTTTCCCTTGCGAGCCGCCGCAGGCGATTCCTTGCAGACGGCCTGGGCGAAGCCAGACGCAAAAGCGTCGTTGGCCGTCTGGACAAGAGGGCGGCGAGAAATCCTGAACCAATAAAGAAAGACGAATCATCGTGAACTATAAAGAAGCACTGGCCTATATCTACAGCTTTACCGACTTCGAGCGTGGTGGCAAATACGTACGCGACCGCAACGAAAACATGCCGCGCACCGCTGCCCTGCTGGAATTGCTTGGCAACCCGCACCAGCGCTATACCAATACCCTGATCGCCGGCACCAAAGGCAAAGGCTCTACCGCGGCAATGATCGAACGCGTACTGCGCGAAGCCGGTATCCGTACCGGCCTCTATACCCAGCCCGATCTGCACACATTTCGTGAGCGTATGCGCGTCAACGGCCAGCTCATTAGCGAAGAGGAAGTAGCCCGGCTGGTCCCCACGCTCCAGGCCGCCGTTGAGAAGGTGCAGACCTCGCAGCAGTTCGGCCCCTTCATCACCTACGAGGTGGGAACAGCCCTGGCCTTCTACCACTTCGCGTCCCAACAGGTAGAGCATGCCGTGATCGAAGTTGGCCTCGGCGGACGCCTGGATGCCACCAATCTTACCCATCCCCTGGTTTCGGTCATTACCTCCATCAGCTTCGACCACATGAACATCCTTGGTGACACGCTCGGCAAAATCGCGACCGAGAAGGCCGGCATCGTCAAGCCTGGCGGCATCGTCGTTACCTCCGCGCAATCGCCCGAAGCCCTGCTCGCCATCGCCGCCATCGCGCGGCAGCGCCAGGCACGTATCGTGCGCGCCGGCTCGGCTGAATACGATCCTGCCCAGGCGGAAGTCGATTCCGGCCTGCTGCCGCCGCTCAGCTATCGATATCGACCTCAGAGCCATTTTGAAGGGAGCCAGCTTTTCACTCTCCAGGGTCCCGAGCGCACCTACATCGATCTTGAAATTCCGCTTGCCGGTCAACACCAGCTCGAGAATGCCGCTGCAGCTCTGGCCACTCTGGAGCAACTGCGCGAGAAAGGCATCGCCTGGGATGAGCGCGCGTTGCGTGAGGGGCTGCAGTCTGTCCACTGGCCTGCGCGCACGGAGATCGTTGGCCACAATCCCACCATCGTCGTCGACGGAGCGCACAATGCTGATTCCATGCATAAATTGTTGCTGGCCCTGCGCTCCTCGTTCACCTTCCAGCGCCTGCTGGCCGTCCTGAGCATTTCGCGCGATAAAGATCTGACCGGCATGGTCAAGATGCTGGCTGAAGCCGACGAAGTCATTCTGACTAGCATGAACAGTCCACGTGTCGCCGATACCACCCTGCTGGCCCAACTCTTCGCCGAGCACGCGCCCCACGTCAGGGTCCGTCTCAGCCCCGATACCCAACAGGCCATGGACCTGGCCTGCCAGCGCGCGACTCCCCAGGATCTCATCTGCGCTACCGGCTCTATCTACTTCGCCGCTGAAGCGCTGCGCTGGGCCGCCGCGCACGGCGATCAAACTGCCGCCTCAGAGATCGAGGGCGTCGATCATTAAGCACAGGGAGAGATGGGACCATCTCATCTCTCCTATCCCACCTCTCCCCAACGCGAGTATACATCGCTTCTCTCCTGCAAATGTCAATTGCCCCCAACTCTACAACTATTATTTATCTTTAACATTGGCCAAACATTTGTAACTCTTCTATTTTTGAGAGTTTTCTTACAATTTCTATACAGTTTGCTCAAATAATTCTACTACCATATAGATGTGCCTTGAAATAACCCTCGCAACAGGCTGCAAAAACCTGTCACTGCATCCAGTCAGCGTATATGCACAAGTAGCACAGCGCCAGAGCGGGAGGTGCAGGAGGGCGCCAGCCCCCCTGCATTCTTTTCCTCCACGCCGCCTCAGGCGGCGTGGAGCACCCGTCAAACGAAGTTTGACCAGGCAGTAGGAATAAATGTGTTAACGAAACGGCAAGGATTTTATGCAAACAACTACAACCACACAACAGAACATCCCGGCTCGTATTGATCGTCTACCAATTAGCAGAGAAATTTTATGGATTCTCCTACTGGCAGGCATTGCCTGGCTACTAGAGTCCTATGATATAGGGGTTATCGGTACAGTTCTACCCACGTTAAGAGATCAGTTTCAACCAGATACCTTTAATGAAGGCTTATTAGCAGTCGCCTCAACACTTGGCATTGTCGTCTCGGTCATCCCTGCCGGGTGGCTGGCGGATAAGTTCGGGCGCAAAAATATGCTGGCTCTGGGCACCGCCTGGTACGCACTCTTCTCTATGCTGTGTGCCTTCGCACCCAATGTCCAGATCATTTCGCTCTTGCGCTTCATTTCCGGCTTTGGTATGGGCGCGATATTTCCCATACCGTACGCCATGGCCGCCGAGTTTACTCCAGGCAACGCTCGCGGCATGATGACAGCCATCCTCGACTCATTCCTATCAGTCGGCTATTTCGTGGCGCCATTGCTTGGTTTTGCCTTCGCAAGCTGGCTGCCCACCAATCTGGCCTGGCGTGGCCTCTTCCTGATCGGTGGGCTTCCGCTCTTCTATGTGCCTGTGTTGCTGAAATGGATGCCTGAGTCACCGCGCTGGCTGCAAATTCGCGGTCGCTCCAGCGAGGCAGACTATATCGTCACCGATATTGAAACTGCCATTGAACGCAGGTCGGGCGCTCCACTACCTTCACCGCGAGCACAGGTCCAGCCAGAGGCTCAGGTCAACACCTCGATTGCCAGCATCTTCCAAAAACAGTATCTCCGGCGTACCATCATGATGTGGATCTCCTTTGCGTGCATCCTCTTCATCTTCTACTCCATCCAGACATTCACGCCCAGTGTACTGGTAGATCGGGAATATGGCCTCGGCGACTCCTTCCTCTACACTAGTATTATCGTACTGGCGTCTATTCCGGGTAAA
>JAFMRP010000109.1 GCA_017354095.1 Ktedonobacteraceae bacterium | reverse complement strand
GTTACGCGGCAGTACCTTATGCAGCGCGTCCTTGACAGCCTGACCGGCATCAACGCGTCGGAAATCATGCAGGCCCGACTTCTGGCTAACGACACGCCAGGTTTTGGTATGCGACCCCTTATGGGCACGTCGCCAGAGATGCAGAGCACCCGCAATATCGGTATTGAGAGTAGCGCTGTGCAGGACGCGCAAGGCATCGCGCCCCGGCCCCAGACTTTTGATATGGGCCAGCGCCACAAAAACATCCTCAACCGTCCGTAGTTCCAGCAGCGTCTCCGGTGGTGCGGATGCGCGAAATAGTGCGACTCCACGCGCGAACTTCACCTGCTCAGCAGAGGGAACGTGGGCACGAATCTCACTAAAAGCCAGCGTTTCCAGACCCGGCATGGTCATCACATAATATAACTGCGACATTATTCACTTCTTCAATATATCTAAAATAAAATTTCTCCTGGCGCCCATCACCCGACAACTTGATTTTGTATCTGGCTCACAATGCTCTTACCGGGTCAGTAGCCGCTCCACATCCTCGCGGTCAGCCACAAATTTCGCCAGCCGCCTCTTCTTCAAATTCTCCGCGACGATCCAGCGAATATCTTTATCATCCCAGCCAGCACACTCCCTCAGCAAGGCAAAGCCACGCTCAGGCGCAGCCGCAGTCACCACGCTCAGCGTATAGCCCAGCGTGCGACGCAGAATACGAAATCCCTCATTTTTACGTCCATCCGTGGATACCGAGTGAACACGCTCCAGAACGATGCGCTGAATATCAAGGGCTGAATCCACTATATCCGTCGCATAAAGAATTGGGGGCTCGGCAACAGCGGCAATAGCAGCTCGCTGCTGCAAAAAGTCGCCCTGCGTCGCCATATACCCAAGATGCTCAAATGTAGCCTGAGAACAGGCCACAAGCAGATGTTGATAGGCGATAGCCACTCCTTCACGCACACGCCAGTGCGGGCTGGCCGCGTAGAGACTCAGTACCGTCATGGTCTCCTCACGCCACTCCGCATACGCAGCTGCACAAATACCATAGGCAATCACACCACATAGCATCGTAAACTCCGCAGGAGTATTGCCAGCAGCCGCTCGACGATCACCGTTGGCAAAGTATTTGAGCAGCGAGTAAACACTCTCCGGGTTGCGAGGAATGGCAGCAGCCAGCAGATGGCTCATATCATGAGCCAGTTCCAGGTTTGCCCTTGGTCCCGGTAGCTTGCTGTTATCACGTAGATAGAACTCCAGGGGCCGTCGGTTACCAGTCAAGGCTCGCTCTACCAGGGAAGACAGCGTGTCATGCATAATAACCTCGCGCTTACAAATACAGAATTACCAGTCTCTGCTGTTTGAATTGTGCTATGTTGCTATGTATGAGCGGCCAGGGACTACCTCCTATTGTATCATACCACGACAGTGGCACGCCCTTTGCTATCGATACCCTTCCAAAGCAAGAATAAAGCCAGTTGACGCTCCATTACCTGGGCCAGAATGCTATGATGGTTTATGCCGAAGTTTGCTCATCCGCTCAATGTAGATCTACATGGCAGGCAACGATTGAAGTAAAAATTGCCACCAGCAGAAAATTGGCAACATTTGGCAGCACTTTTCCTGACAATGGCACCCCATCCGCCTCTATCATAAGGGCAGCCAATGTGTACGAGGACTACCAGAAAATATCCGACAGTCCTCAGTAAACCCGTTATATAGAAAGGCTACGAACGAATGAATGCAACCTCGCTTCTTCGAGAACAGATTCAACAGGCACACAGCTTCCTGGAATCAACCATGGAGGACGTCACCCCCGAACAGGCACACTGGACTCCCCCCGGTTCGGCTAATCCGCTGAGCGCCACATATGTCCACGCCATCGCCAGCGAAGACCTCGCCATCCATACGGCACTCCAGGGTAATGCCCCCCTCTACGCCTCTACCTGGGCTGGCAAGACCGGAGTGAGTGAGATCCAACCACTAACAACTCCAGAGTGGGCCCGTAGTGTACGAGTGGACCTGCCGGCACTGCGCCAATATGCCCAGGCTGTCCACGCAGCCACCGATGCATATCTTGCACGACTTTCCGATGATGACCTGGCCCGCGTCGTCGACCTATCCAGTCTGGGCCTGGGGCAATTGACGGTAAGCTACATCCTGAACCGTTTCGTTCTTGGGCATGTAGATAACATGTGCGGCGAGATCTCATGCCTCAAGGGACTCCAGGGAGCACGCGGCTATCCCATTTAATCCCACCATGTTGCTGATCAAAGTATCGAGTAGCACCTTTGAGAACCCTCTCAACAGTGCTACTCAACTAAACATGGGTAGTGCAAGAAGATGTTCAGCTTCGAAGCGGCTCATCTCTTAGATGGAAAAAGCCAGAGGAAATACTACGACCTCTTCAGGACTGCTGCGAGCAAATCAACGATTCTGGAGACGACGGTTTGCTCAAGGTCACGCAAAGATGCGTATTCTGTCACTTCTATAAGACGTATCCTGGAGTCAGCCAGTATCACGCTCAGCAGTTCCTGTACTTCTGCAAAACTCAATCCATCGGCATGAGGGAAATACGCGGCCGGCATCTCCTGCTTACTCAAGACATCAATATCGAAATGGAGCAGAACGGGAGAGGAGGCAGGAAGCGCTTGCAGCAGTCGCTGCGCGACCTTGGTAGGCTCTAGACGCCTCACTTGAGCCAGAGACAGAGATCGCATTCCTTCTTCATACACGGAATCCAGAGTATTACTCCACCCCACGACGGTAACTTGTGAGGGCTTCAACGGTGGGCCTGCCCAGAAGGGGGATGCATGCGTTACCAGCCAGAGCCCCATCGCAGCCGCGCTCTGGCAGCGATCAGGCTGAGGCGCAACGCCATCAATATCACCATCAATGTAGAGCACATGGATATCCTCTCCATACACACGCATGAGCGCCTGCGTCGTCCCGGCTACCATGCTGCAGTCACCACCAATGAGCAGAGGAATATGTCCCGGCTGCCGCAAGTAAGAATCAATACTCTCACCTACACACTCCCAGGCAATACGTGGTCCAGGCCAGTTCTTAATCGGAGGGACATTATGATGAGGCAGATAGCTTGGAATAGCGATGTCTCCATCATCAACAACCTGGCACCCACTGGCCGCCAACCGCTGAACGATCTGGACATCCCGATAGGCTTGAGCATCATTCTCACTTCCAGGATAAAGTGAACCTGATCGGAGCGGAACACCTAGCAAGTGATAGATCCGTTCATCCTGAGAACCATTCTCTGACATCTTGTCTCCTCCGCGTGTCGTTGTAACGATCAAAATATAGTAACTACCTATTCTAATTTTGATAGTTACAATTGGCAGTATACTGTCTCCTACCAGCTGCTGTCAAGCCGTCTTAGAAGTGAGAACTGAGGACATCCGAACTGAACGAGTGCTGATCCAGGGTCGTCGTTTCGGGGCAGACAAATGGGTCGGTCGTCCCATGTCTTTTGCTCATACTGACGCTACAATAGACCTATCGAGAAAAAAGCAACATACAGAAAGAAGCGAGGCATCGGAACTGATGGATAACTATTCGCCTGTGAACAGTAAGCCTACTTCGCGCCTGCATTGGACTGCAGTTGTGAGCGGCACTTTTTCTCCCTTGACTCTGTTCTTCGTCTTCACGAGCTATGTACTCAACGTGGTATTAGGCATGGAGAGCTTTGAATGGTCTTTCTGGCTTCTCCTGCTCTCCCCATTTGAATTGCTCTTCGGAGGGATCGCGCTCAGGATCTCCCGTAGGAGTGCATGGAGACAGGGATTGGCACTGGCCATCTTGGGGCTTATCTGTTCGTGCCTGCTCACAGCGCTGCTGGGCTTGCTGGGCCTGATTGCGCTGTACCTGCAGTGCTGCTTTCACCTTGCCCCCTGGTAGCAATCGAAGCAACCGCGATCTGAAGGGATGCATCAGCGGATCTTTCAATGGGGATGTATTCCACTGGAACAGCTCCTCTTCTCTCCTTTATCCTACTCGAAGAGTATATGAGTGCCGCAAGAAGCCGTCAGGAATAAAAAACCTGCTTCGCTGCCCCTCACTTTGACGTTAACGTTAATCTTGTGGTATATTATTATTGTCCACGTAAAATTGTCAGCTCTCTGATGAGGTTTCACAGTGACCAATACGCCAGAACAACCGGAAATAGATAGCAGCCAAAAACAGCTATCCTATAGCATCGAGCAGGTTGCCTCGCGTACTGGCCTGACGAAGCGCACCCTGCGCTACTATGAAGAGGTCGGCCTTCTGCCACCAACCGACCGCACCGGAGGCAACTACCGGCGCTACTCAGAAGCGGATATACAAATCCTTGAACGCGTCAAGGAGTTACGCGACCTGCTGGGTTTTTCACTGAGCGAGATTCGCGAACTACTCGATGTAGAAGAGGAGCGGGGACAGATTAAGCTGGCCTTCCGACAAGAGACGGACGCAGAAGCAAAGATTGCACAGTTGGAGCGCTCAGACGAGCTTATTCATCGTCAGCTTGAACTGGTAGATCAAAAAATCAACGGCCTGCAGCAGATGCGTGCCACACTGCTCGCACGCCTTGAACGACACAAGCTCAAACGCCAGGAGTTGCGCAACAGCCCAACATCATGAACACAACCAGCTGTTCTGACCTGTCCGTTTTTGGTACGTACCATGTAGATTTCTGCATGTAAAATAGCCATATAACGGCGACCAAAGCCTTTTTATATTGCCAATCTTCAGGAGACGCCTTGCCTCCTGTTTCTTATAAATTTACATATTGTTGTTCTTGCTTTAGTTTCTTCTGGATTGGATATGTATGCCCTATGCACATTACCAAAGAGGTAACGACTACCGAAATTCTTGTGGAAAGGCAAGCGCGTGGGATAGCCCGAGCCTTTTCTGCCCTCCAACACCGTAACTATCGTTTGTTCTGGTCCGGTCAGATGGTCTCGCTGATCGGCACCTGGATGCAAACAACCGGTCAATCCTGGCTGGTACTACAATTGACCAAAAGCGCCTGGGCGCTCGGCGTAGTGGGAGCACTGCAGTTCTTACCCGTTCTCTTCTTTACCCTCTTCGGCGGAGTTCTGGCAGATCGCCTGCCCAAGCGGCGCATGCTACTCATAACCCAATCGATGGCCGCGATCCTGGCCTTTGTCCTCTGGCTGCTGGTTTTTACTCACACCGTTCAGCTCTGGCATGTCTTCATTCTGGCTGCGCTGCTCGGCATCTCCAACGCCTTTGATATGCCAACGCGCCAATCGTTTGTCGTCGAAATGGTGGGCCGTAAAGACCTGCCAAACGCCATTGCCCTCAACTCCTCGGTCTTTAATATGGCACGTATCGTTGGGCCCGGCATCGCGGGGCTGGTCATCGCCTGGTTCGGAGAGGCTCCTCTCTTCCTGCTAAATGCCATCAGCTTCATTCCTGTGCTCGCAGGATTGGCGATGATCAACCCCGCGCAGCTGCATACCCAAGCCACACCAACGAATGCCAAACACCAGAGTGCATTCAAAAGCCTGGGTGAAGGTTTCGTGTATATCTGGAACACACCAGCCATCTTGATGATCATCGCGATAGTCGGCCTTGTTTCGCTGTTTGGCATCAACTTTAACGTTACGCTGCCACTCATGGCGACTGATGTACTCAATGTTGGCGCGGAAGGTTTCGGCTTTATCTCCTCAGCATTTGGCCTTGGCGCGCTGCTGGCCGCACTCTGGCTGGCCTGGGTTAATAAGCGGCCAGCCATCAAGCAGATACTCTTTAGCGCCATACTCTTTGGGATCGGCGAGGCGCTTTTCGCCGTTTCTCACTGGTACCTGCTCTCGCTCGTCCTGGTCGCAATGGTTGGCTTTTTACAGATTGCCTTCTCAGCGGTAGCCAATTCAACGCTACAGACACTGGCGCCGGACCATTTGCGCGGCAGAATCATGAGTATGTACATGCTCGTCTTCGCCGGCAGCACGCCGCTGGGCAATCTTCTGACGGGCGCAGGAGCACGCAGCTTCGGCGTATCTGCCACCCTGCTGGTAAGTGCCTTGCTCAGCCTGGCAGTAGCTCTGATAGGCTGGTTTTTACATAAACCGGCTGGAAAAAGCGTCAAACAGACTGCCAGTGTACTACCTCAGAGAAATTGACACGCAGAAATGTAAGGCCACCCTTCGCCGATATCATCGCTCAAAACCGCCTGGCGGCTGTGCCGCCAGCAGCGGCGTTGGCGGTAGGAACAGCAAGAAGGCCAGCCTCTATTGCTCCTGCAGTACACTGAAGCGGTCTTTCCTTTATCGCAAATGAATCTGGAACCAGCGGGTCGCGAGACGGGCGACTTCCTCGAGGGCTCCTGGCTCCTCAAACAGATGCGTGGCTCCGGGAACGACCTCGAACTGCTTTGTGCCTTTCAACTGCGCATAGGCCTGGCGATTGAGGCGCAAGACGATATCGTCACGTCCGCCCACAATGAAAAGGGTTGGAGATTGGACCTGCGCCAGCACCTCTTCCGCAAGGTCAGGCCTCCCCCCGCGCGAAACCACCGCTCCAATGCCCGAACCAAGCGCGGCTGCTGCTTTCAAAGCGGCCGCCGCCCCCGTACTCGCTCCAAAGTAGCCGATGACCAGGTTCTGAGCACACGGCTGATTTCGCAGCCAGTTTGTGCTGCGTAGCAGGCGCTCGGTCAGCAGGTCAACATCAAAACGCGCGGCTTCGATCGCCTCCTCTGCCTCAGTCAGCAAATCTATCAGGAGGATACCAATGCCATCCCGGCGGAGTTCACGAGCTACAAAGGCGTTCCTGGGGCTGAAGCGGCTACTTCCACTCCCATGCGCAAAGATCACGACTCCCTGAGCCTGCTCGGGAATCGCCAGTGCTCCCTCAACCTGTATTTCCCCAATGGGTATCCGCACCACCTGTTCAGTGTCCAGCTTTGCCATAAGTTCTCTTCCTCCTGCTTCTGCTCATAATCTCTACTAATTCTCATTTCCCTAAATTCTCCTAAACAGTGCTGTTCCCTGTCGCATTACATGCTGGAATTTCGCCACTCCTCGCGCGAGACTGGTTTCTGGCACGAGGAGCAAATGCTTAGCCACGGTGATGGTGCTTGCCACGCGCTATCGGAGCGGTTCCCGGAGCTTGCAGCGATTGTGCCAGCAGGGCACGGACCTCCTCATCGGTCGTGGGGGCAAAATCTTCATACCAGGAGCCCACAGCCATGAATGCTTCTGGCTGGAGGATGCAAATCAGTTCCACCCCCTCAGCAGCAAAGGCCGCCCGAACCGAGGGTGCAACTACAGGAACGGCTACGATGAGATGGGATGGCTGCTGCTGTCGTACAGCGGCCACAGCCGCGCGCATAGTGGCTCCCGTGGCAATTCCGTCATCAACCAGGATGACGATACAATTGTGAACGTCATAGACGGGACGATCTCCACGGCAGAGGCGTTCGCGGCGCCACAGTTCCCTCTGCTCGCGCTCCGCTACATCTTCAATGATCGTATCGGGGACCCCCAACCGTTCGATAATCTCTCTATTGAAAACACGGACCCCTCCAGTCGCAAGCGCTCCCATCGCCAGTTCCTCATATCGGGGAACGCCCAGCTTCCGTACCACAATAACATCCAGAGGGGTATGCAACTCCCTGGCAATCTCAAATGCCACCGGCACCCCACCGCGTGGCAAGGCCAGTACCAGTACATCGGGACGATGGGCATAGGCCGCCAGCTTTGTCGCTAACAGTCGTCCAGCTTCTCGACGGTCATAAAAGCGATGGACGTTCATGGCTACCCACCTTGATGGTTTCCTCACAAACAGCAACACAAGCTGTCATCCGTCGAGGATATTCTTTTGTTTATACACACATTTACCAATTCATACATAGATCACGCGTTCCCTGGCACGAAACGTTGCACTCCTCATCCTGGCCTCCAGATCCATCCTGCCAGCCATATTCCTCTCTTATAGCTATTCGCTCACGCACATTTTGACAGTCATGACGTATTGCCATCGTCTGGGCGGAAAACATTGTTTTCCGTCTTACTGTACTGGTTAAGGCGAGCGTGCGTTGTGATAGCCGTTTTGGCTTATTTATGGAGGAAGGTAAAAATACATCATGATACACTATGTGCAGTAAAATTTAAAGGTTGGGAAAATCTATGCGGAAAATCGATGCTTTGACGAAAAGTCCAGAGTTCTATTCCTCTGATACGATCGTTGATGCCAGCCGTTTTGGCCCTCCCCCGTATGCCCCGACCGATCTTCCGCCAGAGAAAAACGAGCGAAGATGGACGCGCCGGGCGCTGCTGCTGGGCAGTGGGGTTCTGTTGGGCGCGCTGGGTATGGGAGGCGGCTACGCTGCCTACAATGCGTATTTTGCTCCAGCACCTGCCACGCTGCCTACCGCGCCCAGGGCACAACCTACGATCAGCAAGGCACAACCCACCAGTACACAAGGGGCAATGCTGACAAAAGCTCGGCTGCAAGCCACTTTTACACGCCATACCCAGACTGTGCGTGGTGTGGCCTGGTCTCCTGGCGGAGCGCTACTGGCCAGCGGCGCTGATGATGGCCATCTTTTTAGCTGGTCAACTGACGGAGTGCTTCAGCATACATTTTCGCATTTCCAGCCTGTGCGTGCCGTTGCCTGGTCACCTGACGGGAATCGCCTGGTGGCTGCCTCCGGCAACCAGATACTTTTCTACAACGGGCTCAGCGGAGCGCGGCTTGCACAATCAGGGCAGGGCCATCGCCAGAGAGTAAACAGTGTGGCCTGGTCTACGCATGGGCAGATGTATGTCGTTTCTGGCGGCGTGGACAGGCGCGCTGTTGTCTGGGATAGCGTTTTGTATCGTCCTCTTATCACATTCGAGCTGCATACAACCTCTATCGATGTGGTAGCGCTCTCTACCGATGGTCAGAGCGTAGCTTCGGCCTCGCAAGGTGGAGCTGTCCGTGTCTGGAATGCCGCGAACGGTGAGGAGCTACATGGCTACTACCAGGACGCTGATGTGCCGGCACGCGCGCTGTCCTGGTCACCCGGCACCGCGCATCTGGCTGTTGGCAGCGACGATGGCTTTGTGCATATCTGGGATAATGGACTACGCTGCCAGAACCAGCGTGGCCAGGGCAATACGGCTATCTGTATGGATACGCCGCAGAGCCTGCGTATCGCTCAGACGGCGGTACGCGCACTGGCCTGGTCGCCTGATGGGCACTACCTGGCGGCAGGCACTGATGATGGTGTATGCAGCGTCTGGAGCCTCGCCCGGCCACAAAAGGCACTGCTCACTATACGACCTGGCGCGCCCGTTTTGAGCCTTGCCTGGTCGCCTGACAGCAGCAAACTGGCCACTGCCTCCGGCAAGACGATAGGCATCTGGGCTTTGTCGTGAACATGCCATGAGGCAAAAAAGGGAAACTAGTCTCGGGCGGCAGTCTCGACAAAGTGGATGAGTACACGCAGATCATCGAGGGCGCGCGCGGAGACGGAACTGGCATGGCGTGGCACATGATCCAGCGCGTCATAGGCTCGCTGGCACTGCTGCGCCAGGAATGAACGGCAATAGGCCCGTGTCTGTGTACGTTCAAAAACAGCCATAACCTGCTCAATCTGTGCGGTGGTAACTGGCTCTTTCTGCTGATAGATCTGCTGGAGCCGTTGCTTATCATCCACGCTGGCACGCTCTAACGCGTGCAGGATCGGTAGACTTTTTTTGCGCCGGTAAATATCACCCGCTTCAGTCTTACCCAGTTCGGCCATTGAAGCCCAGACACCGAGCAGATCATCACG
>JAFMRP010000702.1 GCA_017354095.1 Ktedonobacteraceae bacterium | reverse complement strand
GGCGGCGATAAAAAAGTCTCCTATCATGTAGCCACCAATCATCATCAGTCCCGTGTTTGTGCTCAATGCACCGGCAATCGCGGTCAGTATCATCAGTGGCAATAATTCAGTGAAGGCGATTGTTCCCGCTATGCTGGATAAGGTCCAGTGTGTTGCCCCCTCAACAAAACCGATCAGTAAGGCCAGCAGGGGCAGGATGCAGGCTAATCGTGGGTAGCGAGTAAGATAAATGCCATCACACCAGGCCTCTGAGAACATGAGGGCATAGCGCCGTAATACGATAGGAATACGCACCCACCATATGTCTAGCCAGTGTTCGAGCGTTGACTGCGCTCCAACTGGCGCCGCTGCTGAATTGGACTGCTGCCCCATACCCTGAGACATCGGTGCTCCAGGAGCCACTGGCGAGGCTGCCGCGGCGTTTGGACCAGGCTGTGTCCTGGAACTGGCTGCTGGCGCGGGAAATCGGATGAATTGCCGGCGCGGGGTGGGCCGTGTCTGCTGCCTGGAGATGTCAGGAGTGCGCGTTTTTTCTCCCTTTTCCTTCGCTGCTTTTCCCTCTCCTGCTGGCAACTGAACTATGTGAGGTGATATTGGAGTAGTTGGCGCATCAGCGATACCGCTCTGCGGCGCTGCCTCCGCTTGCTGCATACGGGGCTGGGTCGGTTCCAGGTCCGCTGCTTGCTGCAGGTGTGGCTGGGTCGGTTCCGGGTTCGTCTCACCTGCGCTCTGATCGAGCGCTCCGGCTCGCTCTCGCCATGAGGAAAACATGCCCGGCTGCAGCGTCGCCAGAAAATCCGGCATCTCAAAGGGCTCGCCCAGAATCGGAGCCACCGCCGGATTGGAAGCTGCTATATTCGATGGCTCTTCTGGCTCTACCAGCGCAGCATCCGCTCCCGGCTCAGCCGCTGGCGCATCCGCTCCCGGCTCAGATGCCTCCGGCTGCTCCTCGAAACGATAGCCACAACGTGGACAATGCTTGGCATCAGGAGGGAGAGCAAGCACACATTGCGGGCAAACTGACAGAAATGGCAGGGCAGACAAATCATCTTGTGGTGGCTGCATTGTTTGCCTCCTTTCTCCTCTCCCACCGCAGGTAGCATACGCTTTCCATAAAAAATAATTACTGCAATGGGTATTTGCTACTAAATATATTATTGATCAGCTCAGCGCTAATGTGTACCGTATGATAACATTTACCCTGAAATAGGGCAACACTGACTAGCAAAATTAGGAGGATTATCGTAGAATTTATAAATATTTTCTATTATATATAGGATTTTTAGCCCGGCAGAAAAATGCTACTACAAAAGCTCTGTACTCCTGACTTTGACAACTCATTCTATAATAAGCAAGAGCACTGAACGGGCAAACGCTCTTGGGTTTCGCAATCGGTGGTGTGAGGAGGTGTTACACATCCATGCCTCGATTTTCTCTCCCCCGCCGCATGCAGAAAAGACGCATGGCGGCGAGGAATCTCATGCAGAACATCACTGAGTGCAGGCAGGCGGAAAAGGCCCTGCGCGAGAGTAGGGAAGAACTTCGCGTTTTGATAGACACAATCCCCCAGTTTGTGTGGGTTGCCAGCTCTGATGGCTATCCAGAATATTTTAATCAACAATTCTACACCTACCTGAACGCCACCTATGAACAAATCACCGGAGAGCGGTGGGCCAATTTCGTCCATCCCGACGATCGGCAAAAAGCACTGGACACCTGGCATTCCGCTATTCAGACCGGCCAGAGTTACGACATCGAATTTCGTATGCGCGAGGGCCAGACGGGCGAGTATCTCTGGTTTCTTGTGCGAGGCACACCCCTCATCAACCAGCAGGGGCGCATTTTGCGCTGGTTCGGCACGTGTACGAATATCGACGAGAAAAAACGCACAGAAGAGGCGCTGCGCGAAAGCGAAGCACGCTTTCGTGCGCTCCTGGAATCCAATCTCATAGGCATCACGCTTGCCGATCAGGAAGGGACCTTGTACGAGGCCAACGATGCATTTCTCTCCCTGGTAGGCTATACTCGCGAGGATCTGGCCGCGGGCCGGGTACAGTGGACAGCCATGACTCCTCCCGAATATCGTGTGCTCGATATTCAGGCTCTTGAGGAGATGCAAACCACTGGTGTTTTACACCCATTTGAAAAAGAATATGTGACAAAAGAAGGCAAGCGCGTGCCAGTACTCATCGGCGGAACCCTCTTTCGCAGGCCAGTCTCCCCTCCGCTCATTCTCGCCTTCGTTGTCGATCTGACCGCCAACAAAGAGATCGACCGCCAGAAAGATCTCATGCTCAGCATGACCAGCCACGAGCTAAAAACACCACTGAGCGCGCTCAAAGGTACGCTCCAACTCATCCAACTACGGGCGAAGCGCCTGCGCTCGACTGTGACCCCTCAGCCTCCCGAGGTAAACGCCTTCTTCGATGACCTCTCGGAACGCCTGGCAGCTTGTGCCCGCCAGGTAGATGTTCAAACACATCTGATCAATGATCTGCTGGATGTGTCGCGCATCACGGCGAATGCCCTGGAACTGGAACAGGAACATTGCGACCTGGTTACGATCGTGAGGGAAACTGTCAAGGATCTGCGGATGGTAGCGCCTGAGCGCCAGCTCCTGCTCGCATTGCCAAAACACACTACCGTTCAGGTGTTCGCCGACCAGGCCCGTCTCGGTCAGGTGGTGACGAACTATGTGACCAACGCTATCCGCTATTCGTGCTCGGATCAACCGGTCCACATCGGCCTGACAATCCAGGAGAACACCGCTCGCGTCTGGGTGCGCGATCGCGGGCCGGGCCTCTCACCAGAAGCCCAGAAACAGGTGTGGCAACGCTTTCATAAGGCCAGGGGAGTATCCATACAGAGCGGCTCGGGAAAAGGCCTGGGCCTGGGCCTCTCCATCTGTCAAACACTCATCGCACAACACCAGGGCGAAGTCGGCGTGGAGAGCACCCCCGGCGAAGGCTCCACCTTCTGGTTCACCCTCCCCATCGCCAAACATACATAAACAACGACGACATTATGATGCCCAGAAATACACAACAGTCGCTATCGCTGTTGAACAAGGGTGGCTACTTCGTCCTGGATCGGCTTTTGATCGCGTTGATCATACGTCGTTCGAGCGTGCGCGACTTCCTGCAAATGACCGTATGCCCAGACCCTTAGCGCTTCCATTGGTTCTCTCAGCGTCTGCCCCAATGGCGTGAGAGAATACTCGACTACTGGAGGCACGACGGGATAGACGACGCGCTGTACCAGGCCATTGCGTTCCATCACCCGCAATGTCTGCGTCAGCATCTTCTTCGAGATGCCGTCGATCCGCTTGAGCAATTGCCCAAAACGCATCGTTCCCCCTTCCAATGCATAGATGACCAGGGGAGTCCATTGGTCCGCAACCAGTTGTAGCACCTGCCGCGACAGGCAGTCTGCCTGGAAAATATCTGGGTAGCTTTTCTCTTTAGTCTCCATTTGGTAACTATACCACTTTTTGGTTACATCTTACAAGAAAGAAGCTTCTCGGATACAGTAGCGATATACGTTGTGTATGCATATGCATACACAAATGATGATGGTATACAGAGAGCGAATGGAAGCCCACAGGCTGATTCGGTCGCCGGTTGACCCGATCCAGCCCTGGTGCAGTAACTCGCTTCAGCGAGAGCCCGGAGGCATCCCACCGGATCCGATACGCCTTTCCTTGCCTCCCTCTCGCTCCACGGGAAATGTAGGGCCCCTCCCTTGTGGAGGATTCCTTTCCGAGCACCTGACCGCAGGGAGACGCGCGGACTTCCTTACAGACGGCCTGACGAACGTTGTTCGTAGACGCGTAGCGTCGTTGGCCGGCTGGACAAGA
>JAFMRP010000108.1 GCA_017354095.1 Ktedonobacteraceae bacterium | reverse complement strand
CGCCCGATGACACGCTCTTCGTCACGTTCACGAAAGTAGTACGATGCTAGAGAGCCTGGTGCGCTGAAAGGTGCATGCCAGGTTCGGGGAGGGGTGGTTGGAAACGTGCCCAAAAAGGCAACGCGCTAGCCACCTACTCTACGTGCAGGCGAATCGCTTAGATAGTGTAAGGTTGCCGTCAAATTGCCGATAGGAAAGAGGAAGGAGACCGCCAAAGAAAGAGCACGAGTGGTGAAAAGGAGCGAGAACTGCATGCGAATGACGATGGGGAGGCGGGCGTATGCCTCCGATGTGACGGACGAGCAGTGGAGCCTGCTCGAACCCTTGATCCCAGTGCCATCCCTCGAAGGCCGCCTTCCCATCTATGAGCGGCGCGAAATCGTCAATGCCATCTTGTACGTGTTGCGCAGTGGATGCCCTTGGCGACTGCTGCCCCATGAGTTTCCCGCTTGGGGAACCGTCTATTGGTATTTTCGTCGGTGGCGACGCGAAGGCGTCTGGGACCAGATCCTGGATGCCCTGCGGAGGCGAGTGCGAGAGCGACAAGGGCGAGATGCTGAGCCGAGCGCAGCCATCATCGAGAGCCAATCGATCAAAACCAGTGCCGTGCGTGGTCCGGAAAAAGGCTACGACATGGGGAAAAAAAGTCTGGGGTCGCAAGCGCCACGCGCTCGTGGATACGGCATCAGCCATCTCCTGGCGGTCAAGGTGACGGGTGCCCACCGATCCGAAAAGCCGGGGAGGCCGAGCCTTGTTGGCACCGTTGAAGGGGGCTTTTCCCAGGATGAAGCTCATGTGGGGCGATAGTCATTATGGTGGGACCTTTCTGACCTGGGTGAAAGAGCAATTGGGCTGGATCGTGCAGACTGTCCATGCGCTCACCCTCCCAAAACGGGGACTGCTCGTACCCGATGGGGAGGAGGTGAACTGGGAGACGGCGTTTCCCACAGGTTTTCGACCTCAGCCCAAGCGTTGGATCATTGAGCGTTGTTTTTCCTGGATGGTGCGTTGGCGTCGGCTCTGTCGCGATCATGAGGGACTCCCGCAAAGCAGTGAAGCATTCATCAAACTCTCGGCGAGCTATCGCATGCTTACCACACTTGTGCCAGTGTTCCCATCGTGATCGCTTTCAAACACTATCTGAGACCGTGTTTTGTTAATCGCAGAAGTGACCTCACATGATAGACTGGCAGGATGAGTACAAAGTATCCAAGCAATCTGTCTGATGCAGAGTGGGAGTGTCTGCAACGCTATTTGCCTGTGCAGTCCAAGCGTGGCAGGCCGCCGATTCGCTCTCTGCGTTCCATTTTTGATGCCATCTTCTACATACTGCGCACCGGCTGCCCCTGGCGCTACTTACCAGTCAACTTTCCACCGTGGCAGACCGTCTTCTACCATTTCCGGCGTTTGCGCCTTAAAGGGATCTGGACGCTCCTGCTGCGGGTGCTGCACCAGGCTGAGCGCGCACGACAAGGCAAGAACCCACACCCGAGTGCTGCCATCATGGATGCACAAAGCGTGAAAACCGTTGAGGAGTCCGCCGGGATCTGTGGTTACGACGCGCACAAGCGCGTCAAAGGCCGGAAACGGCACATCCTCGTTGATACGCTGGGGCTTCCCATTTCCATCTACGTGACCCCTGCCGACATGCACGATACCAAAGGGGCTCGTTGTCTGCTCGCAGGACTCAAGTTCTTCGTGCCACGTCTGAAAAAGATTTGGGCTGATGCAGCGTATCGTGGGCAGGAGTTAGCTGAGTGGTGTCAAGGGACAGACAAGTGGGAACTGGAAGTAGTGGGTGGAACGCACACCTGGCACCCGTGGCTTCAGCGTCGTGCCTCGCCGTTGGGTGGTCGAGCGTACATTCAGTTGGATTTCTCGCACTAGGCGCCTCTCCAAAGATTACGAGCGGAAGGTGCAGACCAGTGAAACACTCATCCAGGTCGCAATGATCCGGTTGCTCCTTGCTCGTTTCGGCAAAGCTCGAAGTTCCCCAAAACACGGTCTCAGCCGCCACTGAAAGCAAGGGCAAACAGCCACAGGAAAAGTAAGTAGAGAACGAGAAACGTGCTGGAAAGGATGATCCCTATCCGAGCTGCCTCAGGATACCTCTGCGAGGACCAGCCCAGGGCGGAGACGATGATCCCAGCAAGAAAGAGGAGCGGGATCCCCCAAACCGAAACGGAATAGAATCCCCAGAGCACGTCTGCAAGGGAGAAGAGCCGACGAGGAGGCCAGACCGTGTTGTCAAATTGGGCTGGGAGGGAATTCGCATATCTGATTGCCCATTGCGCAAAGATCCAGACCCCCAAGGTGAGCACGAAGAGGGGCAGCCCTGCGAGGGCAAACCAGTCTTGGCGAGAGAAGCACTCAGACTGCACGGGGGAACTGGCATGCTCTCTGGGCTGATCTGGACGCTCTTGAGGTAGGAGTGGTGAAGGATCTTGCATTATCAGTCGGCCTCCTTGCGTGTCTCATCTCCGACACGTTTCCATAGGGCTCGCGAATGAACAGGCGCACTGTTGTTCTCAGTGAACATGGGCCTGACCCTCTTTCGTTGACAAAAGCAACTCAGCAGTAGGCGTGTGATGTGCGAACAAAACAGGACTGGAAAAGAATATAGCGGAAAAGAGCAGATGAGTCCAGAGCCATTATCCGTCTCGTTTTCCATACCATAGGAAGAAGGCTTTTCCTCCTGCTGGACAGCTCGATCCATTCCAATTTCCACCTCAACATTTGTTTGCCCTCCTTCCTTCTCTACAAAGTGCCGGAAAGACCGCTTGGATAGATGCAACTCATACATCACAGGGTATCATATTCTGCCTTTCGCTCTATTACAAAACACGGTCTTAAAGCTGCTCAAACGCCAATCGTATGGACGTGCTGGATTTGATTTGTTGCGCCATCGGGTGCTGGCTCGAAGTGCATGAACTTTGCACGGAAGATGACGCAGACCCAAATTCTTGGATCCAGTATAGTCGTATGATCGACGTGTAGCCCCCTCCCTGAACGATTTCTTCCACATCGCGATAGCTGCATGCATATCGAAGATACCAACGGACACAGAGCAACATCATCTCAGCTTCACAATGACGCTATGTGAATGGGGCTTGCGTGGTCATCTGGCTTCTCTTCTCATCTTTTGATCTACCATATCTGATGGGTTTTATTCTTGCAACGCAGCCCTTTTTCTACGTTCGGAGATCCTAGCTGCGAACGTGGGCGGAGCACATACATGATCGCAATCACGACTGCTACTACTGGCAGCAGTATGGGCCAGTATGCGATGCCAACCCACAAATAAAGGAAGTAAATGCCTAGGATGAGAAGAAGCGCGACAAAAGTGATGGCGCCTGCCAGGTAAAAGCCAGATCTCTGCTGTTGAAACATGAGTCTACTCTCTTTTTTATTCGACGGTTTTCTCTGGTACTACGATTTGCTTCCGAAGAGTTGCAACTCCTCTGTTCACTGGTACTTCCTCGCGCGACGGCGCGTGCCCGCGCCTCTTCACTGTTGAAAGAAAGCAAACGTCCACGTCCAACGATAGCCGTAGACTTCTTTGTTCTGCCGGGCAGCTTCGTACGCACCGATAGCAGAGTCAAGCCCGCCCGCCACTGAGAAACAGATGACAGGCAGAAGCGTTGGCGATGGTGCAGGCGATAGCTGCCTCAATATAAGGAAAGGAAGCTCTGGTCGCTTTTTCCATCGCTTCTGCTTTCCCTTCTCTAGCGAGGCAACCTGGAACATTCGTAAGGGCCCAGAAACAGATGAGATCTCTTGCTGATCTTGTGATCTCTTGCCAACGCTGTTTTTTATGCGACTGCTACCACAAGTTCTTGTTCAATGGCCCGGGTAAGCGTTCCCGAAGTCACACAGGTGCCATTAGTTCCATTCCTGACCAGTGGTGCCATCGGTGCCAATCTCCAAATCCCTATCAGTGACACGGGTGCCATCAGTGCCAACCCAATGATTATCAGTGACACGGGTGCCATCAGTGCCAATCCCTTGAACAACAAAAGCGCCTAACGCAAGTGTGCAGGTAAGCGCAAAAGCGAACGTAAGAACAAGAACTGCCTTCTTCAGGTATGCCGACATATTTCCTCCTTATGCAGAATAGATGGAGATCGAAGTCAAAAGAAAGAAAAGAGAACAGATCCTCCTATCATCAGGCCATAGCCGCACCACATCAAAGCCAGCTCTGAACGAGACTGCTTCCTTTCCCTGCTTCTCTGCTCCTGCCTGTCATCCTCTATTCCTGGGCCCATCTGAAAGTTCGTTGGCACGCATGAAGGCAACAGAGACAGCAAGAAAGGATGATGGATCACAGCTCGATGCGCCTGATGTGACCGTGATCACCTTTAGGAAGGATAGAAGAACATGCTGGCCTTGTCCAGGCCAGTAGTGTGACACTTGTGAGACACTTTCTATGGACACAAGGCATTTCGGCTCTTGCCCTCGTAGTGTAAACTTTGGAATTGTGCGAACAAAATTTTGACAACTCGGTGAGCGTTCGGATATGCTGGGAAGGAGAGCAGATGATATGCCTCGCTTATCGCGCGACGGAGAGAACTGGTCATGGCGCAATCCTCAATCCCGCTCACAGCGCTCACAGAGGTTCAACGAGCACAAGCGCAGACGCGCTTTACGATTATTCGTCCGGCCTTGGAAGATGGGGTCACGGCAGCCCAGATAGCCCGCACCCAGAATATCCCAGCGCCAACCGTACGGCGCTGGATGAAGCACTATCGAGAGAAAGGACTCGCTGGCCTGGCTGGTGCGAAGGCCCGTTCCGACAAAGGCAAATCACGCCGCTTGCCCGCCAATGCGATCACCCTAGTAGAAGGGTTAGCTCTCCAAACTCCTCGGCGCTCGATGGCTGCTATTCATCGCCAGGTGGTTGCCATTGCAACAGAGCAGGGATGGAAACCTCCCGGCTATGATCGAGTCAGACAGATCATCAAAAATCTCGATCCGGCACTCGTGACACTCGCCCATCAGGGTGCTGCGGCGTATCGGGAGGAGTTCGATCTGCTCTATCGGCGCGAAGCGACCCACTCTAATGCCATGTGGCAAGCCGATCACTCCCCGCTAGACATTCTGCTTCTCGATGAGAACGGCAAAGAAGCGAAGCCCTGGTTGACCGTCATCGAGGATGACTACAGCAGAGCAATTGCCAGTTTCCGCTTGACCTTTGCAGAACCGACGGCGCTTACGACGGCATTAGCGCTGCGTCAGGCGATCTGGCGCAAAGAAGATCCGCGCTGGCAGATCTGTGGCATTCCCAGCGTTTTCTATACCGATCATGGATCAGACTTTACGAGCAAGCATATGGAGCAGGTTGCCATCGATGTGGGCATGGAACTGATCTTTTCCGAAAAGGGCGTGCCGCGTGGGCGCGGAAAGATTGAGCGCTTTTTCCGTAGCGTCAATGAGTTGTTTCTGCAAGATCTTCCTGGGTATTGTCCGGCAGGACACAAGGGGGCGCAGGCCATCCTCACATTGGAGGCCTTTGAGGAGAAGTTTCGGAACTGGTTGCTGATCGATTATCACCAGCGGGTCCATAGCGAGACCAAATGCACGCCTGCCGAACGGTGGCAGAGAGGGGGATTTCTTCCCCGCATGCCCCAGTCTCTTGAGCAACTCGACCTGCTGCTGCTCACCGTAAGAAAGACGAGGAGAGTCCAGCAGGATGGCATTCGCTTTGAAGGATATCGCTATCTCGATACAACTTTAGCAGGCTTCGTCAAAGAGGATGTCCTCATTCGTTTTGACCCAGCAGACCTTGCAGAAATCCGAGTGTATCATCAGGATATGTTCATCTGCCGCGCCATCAGTCCCGAACTGGCGGGACAAACCGTGAGTTTGAAAGAGATTGAAAAGGCCAGGGCCAAGCGGCGCAAGCAGGTTCGCGCTGGACTCTCTAGCCGTGCTGCTGTGGTTGACCAATACATTGCCATCCATCAGGAAGAGGTGCCGCTCGCGCTTGAACAGAAGAAGCCATCGGAGTTGGAGCCGCGTCCAAAGCTGAGAGGATATATCAATGAGTGAAGAGCCAGAGACAAAAGAACTGGTCTTTGCGGCAACGAAGGAGTACCTCCGCTTCGGAGAATTCTGCGATGCCTGTCGAAAATACCGCTATATCGGGATCTGTCATGGCATTCCGGGCGCCGGAAAAACGCGCTCAGCACGCGAGTATGCGAGCTGGGATCTGCTCTCTCCCTTATTTCCTGAAGAGTTGTTTACCCTGGTTGGACGGCGCTATCTCGATGACCAGTTTCCACATAAGCCGTTTGCGACTCCTGGCTCTCCTGCTTTCACCGATGTTCTGCCTTGCCGAACAATTTACTACACCGCTCCAGTAGCCGTCACCCCTGCGCGCATCGAGCGGGAGGTGATGGCGCTCTCAGCTACCCTCTCCTATGTCGTTGAAGCCGCTGAGCAAGCCAATCGGGGCAAGGATGACTTTTTACTGGCGTATCGCCTCCCCAAACGAACGGAGTTGGTGATTGTTGATGAAGCTCAACGTTTGAAAATGGCGGCGCTGGAGCAGCTCCGCGACCTCTATGATCGGAGCCACTTTGGACTCGTCCTCATCGGTCAGCCAGGTTTGGAGAAGAGTTTGGCTCGCTACCCTCAACTGTATTCCCGTGTTGGGTTTGTCCATCAGTTTCGTGTGCTCATCGAGGCAGAAATCAAGTGGTTACTCCAAGAACGCTGGGGCCACCTGGGGATGCATATCCGTGTGGATGATTTTACTGATACGGAAGCGCTGGCCGCTATCGTGCGGATTACCGGAGGCAACTTTCGGATCATTCACCGTCTTTTGATGCAAATCGAGCGCATTTTAGAGATCAACCACTTGCAGACAGTCACCAAAGAGGTCGTAGAAAAAGCACGCGAACGACTCGTCTTGGGGTAAGTCAAGTCCTGATAAGCTGTCTCGAAAGCGTTGGTTGCTTGAGAAACCACCTCTGGAGCGGTTCATGGTACTCGACATTCGTAAATTCACAGCAAAATAGTTCGTCTCATGTTTGCTTCTTTTCCCTACCTGACTGTCAAGAAGATCATTGGATGAAGGGAAAATGAGTTATCTTACTCGTACGTACGTCAGTGCCAGGTCCTTCTCCCAGGCTGCTCCCTCTCGTGACATTTCACCCTGGCTTTCCATCTTGTTACCGTTGTCTTCTATGACAATGGTGACTCGCTGAGAAAAACTGGGCTCGTCGCGCCACCACTTGAGTTGATCTCCTGTCATGGTCACGTCATATTTTCTTGAGACGCCACGTTCATCAAAGTAAAGCTGAAAATAGTTCTTCGCCATATCGTCGCTGCCAAAAATAGCGACACCGCTGGGAATGTTGGGGTCGTCAATCTCTGAATGCATGATCAAGAAAGCGCCGCCAAAAAGCCAATCAAAAGTGGTACGGCCATGCAAAGTAATACCAGGAAGGTAAGGATGAGATCCGATGGTTTGCCATTCGCCCACTAAAACCTTGAAGGATGCAAGCGCCGGATTTGGGATGAATGCTTCGCTTCCGATTTTTTTCTCCATGTTCTTGCTTTCTCGTATCGCTAGTTCTCGGTGATCGCTTGTAGGTTGATCTCGATTCTGACCTCTTCGCCAACCAGAACGCTGCCAGTCTCTAGTGTGAAGTTCCAGGTGAGGCCAAAATCCTTGCGATTGATGGTGGTCACGGCGCAGAGGCCGGCACGCCGGTCTCTATAGGGATTGTGCTCTTTGGAGATCTGGCCGCCATACAGGACTTCAAAGGCCACTTCTTTGGTCGTGCCATGCAACGTCAAGTCGCCCAGGACGCGATAGTTGTGGTCGCCCTTGGGTTCGACCTTTTTGCTCTTGAAGGTGAGAAGCGGATACTGTTCGGCGTCAAAAAAGTCAGGTGAGCGCAGGTGCGCGTCGCGCTTCTCCTCACGCGTAGAAATGCTGCCCGTCTCTACCTCAGCTTCCACCCAGGAGTTCTCTGGATGATCTTCATCGATTTCGAACGTTGCTTTGAACACGTTGAAGTTTCCAGTGACTTTGCTCAACATCATGTGTCTCACAGAAAAGGTGACTTCTGAGTGAGAGGGATCGAGAGTCCAGACCATCGTGTTTTTTTAACCTTTCTCAATAGAGAGTTGTGCTGGCGCAAGAGAGGACCGTCAACCGTGGAGCCTGGCTGACTGCAGGGAGCGGTCAGGTCACACGTCCAGCTTCCGCTGCTCTCCGTCGGAAGAGATCTCGAAGCCGGGCAGTCATCTGGTGATGCTGTACTGGCGTGCTCGCCTCCCTTGCCCAAAGGTTGGGGATGAGGATCGAGATTTCTCACTCTGCCCGTCATACTCCAATTTCTCTCCGGGTACTCCCGCCAACGGCTGTCCCCATACGCTTTCTCTACCGTCCGCTCTCATGCGGAAAGTAGAGAAAGCATACCAGAAAACAGCCCGGCAGTGAATACGAAACACAACATATCTGTGCTATACTGCTTACAAAAAACAAGGAAAAAGAGCGATATGGCTTTGCGATCAGAAAGGCCGCTTGATAGCACTGACTGGAAGCTTCTCCGTGAACTGCAACAGGACGCGCGCCTCTCCTCGAATGAATTGGGGAGACGGGTAGGATTGTCTGCTCCAGCGACGGCAGAGCGCCTGCGCAAACTGGAAGCGGCAGGTGTGATCACGGGATACAGTGTCCAGATCGATCCCGCGAAACTAGGCATGCCCCTGCTGGCGCTGATCCACCTGCGCTGTGACCAAGGTTCATGCCTGTTACGAACTTCTACCCTGGAGGAGTTCCCGGAAGTGCTAGAGATACATAAGCTCAGTGGCAGCCATTGTGTTGTGCTGAAAGTGGCTCTCTCTTCTCTGCAGCATCTCGAAGCACTCAACCATCGATTGAGTGCTCACGGAGCACTGGTCGTCCATCTGGTAACCTCCAGCGTCTTGCCCCATGGCGTCATCGATTGGGAGCGGTTCGACACCGACTTCGATCTTCCAAGCTATCCGGGGTGGAGCCGCCGCGAGAGCTCCTGATCCGTGATCGGCTCGTTCCGTTCTTTGAGGCTATTCCACGGGCTCAGGAGGCTCGCACACGCTGAGGATTCTCATATTCGTCCGTTTTCTGAGACAATCTGTTCAGCTTTTCCAAAGGCGTCTTTCACCGCATCTGTACGCATGAGATTCCTCTTGACGAATCTCAAAACTCATCTCAGAATTATGTGGAATCTGCCATCGACCTCCTCACCCTCACTTCTTCGACTTTTTGCTCCGAACGCTTTGCACTGAGATCAAATGCGGAAGTGGCGGACTTTCCTCAAGTTGGCGAGGGGTTGGCCCAGCTGGGGTAGGAGTGTCGGCTAACTTCTGGTGCAAGGTTGCCAGAACCGCCAAGCCGTCATCGACAGCCGCCACTTCTTCCTCAGTCAAGGACAACTCCTGTTTCAGACGCAGCAAGTTGGCTTTCCCCTCCAGGATCTGCTCCAGGTTTGAGCCCTTTGGGACATAGACCGAGCACTTGGCACACGCCATCCGGTGGGGGCAGGTGTCGAAAAAGTCATAGGTGCATAATCCATGCCCAAGATCATAATAACGCCAGGGGTGACCAGCTACGGCAGCACCACTCTTGATTGCGTCCTGATCAATCAACACGTCAATGAGACGCAGATTCCGCTCGAAATATGCAGCCTTGGCAACGGATCGAGCCAGCCTGGTTGGGGACAGTTTCGCGTAGTGTTGAGTCGAACTAATTGAGCGGTGGCCTAGCCATTCTTGCAGCTCAAAAAG
>JAFMRP010000107.1 GCA_017354095.1 Ktedonobacteraceae bacterium | reverse complement strand
TTTGGCCGGGAGATGGGCCGCATCGGGCGCGATATCCAGCACGAGATGCGCCGTGAGTGGCAGCGCTTCGACGAGTGGGACTGAGCAGACACCCCTTCCCATTCCTCACTCGACCACCGGTTCGCCAGTTGTATACTGGCGAGCCGGTGGTTTGTAATTTTTATGCGGTTTGAACCCCAGCAATATGCAGAAAATACACATTGATTTATCGTTGCTGTGTATAGATTGTTCACAAATTTCCTAGAGTGGTATCCGAGAGTAGCAAATATTCACCAGAGTGGTAAAATCTGAAAGGGATGAAGTCTTTTATTGCCTGGCAGGATGAAGCACCTGGGGAGAGGAGATTCTGCGGGCAGCGATCATAGATAGAGAGAATAACGTCGAGTGAGGTTCTACAATGCCACAACAGGTAACGAAACCTATTCGTTCATTAGGAGTGTTAACGGGCGGCGGTGATGTGCCCGGTTTGAACGCGGCCATCAAGGCGCTGGTATACCGGGCGGAGACCATGGGTATTCGCGTAATGGGTCTACGCGCGGGCTGGGAGGGCATTACCCTGCTGGACCGTTCACGAGGCCGCGAGGGGCTGATATTTAGCCAGGAAGACCCGACGACCTGGGAACATGGCTATCTTATGCCGCTAACTCGTTTAAATACGCGCAGCATTGACCGGCTGGGCGGCACTATTTTGCAATCGACGCGCACCAATCCCGCCAATATGAAGGTCGCGGAATTACCGGTGCATCTGCAGTCCTATGCCGAGGGGCATCGCGCTGGCGACCGTGTCGACCTGACTGCTGAAGTACTGGCCAACATTGAGTTTCTGGGGCTGGACGGCATGGTTGTTATTGGTGGGGATGACACGCTCAGCTACGGCGCGAAGCTGGTCGAGCAGGGCATACCGGTCTGGGGCATCCCCAAGACCATGGATAATGACGTCCCCGGAACCGACTACTGCATCGGCTTCCAGACGGCTATCAGCCGCGCGGGAGAATTTATCAATCGTATGCGCTCGGTTGCCGGCTCTCATCGTCACACGATCCTCTTCCGCATGTTTGGTCGTGATGCTGGCTTCACCGCTCTGGAGACAGCGATTGTGACCTGGGCCGACCGGCTGGTTATTCCCGAGGTACCGGTGAAGATTGATCCCCTGGCGGACCTCATAATGCACGATCGACACAAAAATCCCGAAGGCTACTCGACGGTCATCCTCTCCGAGGGCGCAAACCTTGGCATGGTCGTGCCGGAGATTGGCCCGGCCGATGCATATGGGCATCGCAAGAAAGCCAATGTCGCCGAGTTTCTGGCCGAGCAGCTGGCCGAGCGGCTGCCCGAGGTGCGTTTCCTGCCCATTGACCTGACGTATTTCCTGCGCAGCGGCGAACCGGAAGTGCACGATAAGCATATCTCCATCTTTTATGGCAACCTGGTAATGAGCCTGGTTGAAAAGGGCATTCATGGTGTGATGGCGGCTCACCGCGGTGGCGACTTCATTTGCACCGATATTCCGGGCAAGCAGTATCAGGCCCGGCGTGTTGATCCGTCGCAATATCACCCGACCCGCTATCGCCCACACTTCGAGAATATCATCGGCTCATACAAGCCCCAGCCCTGATTTCAGGCTTGCCGGGCAGTATCAAGGGAGGTGACCTGGCGCGGGTCGCCTCCTCTTTTTAGGTACGATAAGATTGACTTAGACCTGCGATTTTGACGTGGAGCATGGCATCCTTTATAATAATTTTCGCACTTTGCAGCTGATTTGCCGTATGCTGAACATGAGATGAACAGATTGGTTGAGCAGTAAAGGAAGAAGTTGATGGGTAGAAAACAGATACGGGCACAACCTGAGCAGCGCCTGCACTTCGTTGCGCCGATAATAAAAACCGCGCGTCTCATTTTTGGCATACTGGCAATCCTGCAATTCACCACGGTGGTCATCCTCTGGATCGTGGCTGCTCTACGCAGACGACCAGACCGGGAGCGCAGCTTTCCTATCATTGATTTGAAAGAGGTCCAGGTGGGCGAGAACAGCCTGCAGCTCTATTGCTACGGCCAGGCACTTTTTGATGCTATGCTCGACGCCATCGATGGAGCACGGGAGACCATCTATCTCGAATCTTTTATCTGGAAGAGTGACGAGGTAGGGCAGGCGTTCAAGGACCACCTGGCGTGCAAGGCTGCCGCTGGCGTGCAGGTCTATGTGATTTTCGACAGTTTTGGCAACCTGGTGGTGCCGCGCGCTTTTAAATCGTCGTTTCATCCCAATATTCATGTGCTCGAATACCAGTTTATGCGCCGCCCCTGGCATGTGTTCGATCCGCGCCGCTACGCGCTGGATCATCGCAAAATCCTGGCGGTCGATGGTCGCGTTGGTTTTATTGGTGGTTATAACATTGGCAGCCTGTACGCGACCTCCTGGCGAGATACGCATCTGCGCATCTGTGGTCCTGCCGCCGCTGACCTGGCCCAGTCCTTCGCCGATTTCTGGAATCGCGCCTGCCTGAAAGGTGAGCAGATCACGCGGCGTTATGAGCGCCAGTTTGATCCGCTGATCACCCTGTGGGGCAACGATGCTCTGCGCCTGACGTTCCCCATTCGGGATATGTACATCGAAAATATTGACCGGGCCGAGCATTCAATCTGGTTGACCAACGCGTACTTTGTGCCTGATCATATCTTGCTCAACGAGCTAAAGGCCGCCGCCGGACGAGGTGTGGATGTACGCATTCTCGTGCCCTGGAACTCGAACCATATTATCGTGGACTGGGTTTCGCGTGGCTACTTTTCCGAATGCCTGCGGGCGGGCATTCGAATATTTGGCTATCGTCACACGATGCTGCACGCGAAAACCTGCACGATAGATGGCCAGTGGACCACTGTCGGCACCGCCAACCTGGATCGACTCAGCTCAATCGGCAACTTCGAGATCAATATTGAAGTGTACAGTCCCGAACTGGCACAGCAGATGCAGGCCCTGTTCGAGAGCGACATCGCCGATATGTTTGAGTTGACGCTGGAAAACTGGCATAGCCGGCCCTTGCTTACCAAATTGAGCGAGCGTATCCTGGCTCCTCTCCGTTTTATTCTCTAGCACACCAATGCTTGACCTTTCCGGTTTTCTGCTGTATGCTTCGCGCTCAGAAGGCGTGCTTCGTGCCTATGTACTGAAAAGAGAAGAAAGGGCTGTTGAATGACTCGTCGTGTTATCGCTCTTATCTTGATAATCCTGGCAATCGTGCTGGCGGTCGGGTCTATTCTGACGCTCACTCCTGCTGGCGGTGGCCTGCGAACGCTGATTTTTCCTGCTCCCACGCCCACGCCTGTGCCTATTTTGACTCCCGAGGGGACGCCTCCGGCCATCAATGCTCCTTCGGCCTTCCTGCTGGACGCTGATACCGGTCGTACCCTGGTCAATATTCAGGGTGATCAGCAGGTTCCGATGGCGAGCACGACGAAGATCATGACGGCGATTATCGCGCTTGAGAAGGGTAATCTCAACCAGGTAGTCACCATTAAGCAGAACGCCGTCGATGAGGTCAAAAAGAATAATGGCAGCAGCGCGCAGCTGGTGGTCGGCGATCAGATTCGCCTGCGCGATCTGATCTATGGCTTGATGCTCCCTTCCGGCGATGACGCGGCGATTACCATCGCGGAGGCGGTGAGTGGTTCAACCGCCGGTTTTGTCACATTGATGAATCAGTATGCACAGCGCCTGCGCCTGAAGCATACACACTATATCAATCCCGATGGGCTCACCTACTATGACGCCCAGGGCAAGCCCGATCCAGGCCACTACAGTTCCGCGGCGGACCTGGCGCAGTTGACCCGCTATGCGCTCGCCAACTCGCTGTTCGCCCAGATCGTGCAGTTGCAGCAGTATAACCTGGCGCCAACCGCCGAACACCACGCGTACGAGTGGAAAACGACCAACACCCTGCTAAGCAGCTATCCCGGCGCGACCGGCGTAAAGACCGGCTTTACGGTCGAGGCAGATTATTGCCTGGTGTTTTCCGCCACCAATGGTGGCCATCACCTGGTGGGGGCGGTTATGAAGGAAAAGGAAGAGAATAAGCGCTTCGCGGACGCGAAGGCGCTGCTGGATTGGGGCTTCAATCTGCCGCTGAAGCCACCACCACCAACGCCGCAACCCTGAACGTGATACGCGCGCGCCTGCCCGGCCAGGGAAACTACCGGGCAGGCGTCACATTAGCGTATTAGCGCGGTGGACAGTACGCTGTGCTGTTCGCGCATCAGCCAGACATAGCAATCTTCAAGGCTGGGGTCAAGCGGAATCGCCCCGGCCTGTCCCGCTGCTTCGCCAACCACGCGGTATTGGATACTGGTACCCATGTGCAGCGTTGAGACAACTGTGAAGTTGCCTTCCGGCTTTTCTCCCGATGTGGTGATGGCCCAGACTTTGCCCCTGGTTTCCTGGACCAGTTCCGCGATGTTGCCCTTGAAGATGATCTGGCCGCTTTTCAGGATTGCCAGATTGCGGCAGGTCTGCGCGATATCCTCTACGATATGCGTGGAGAGAAGCACGGTACGTTCGCCGCCCAGTTCAGAGAGCAGATTACGGAAGCGAATGCGCTCCTCCGGGTCCAGTCCGGCAGTCGGCTCATCGACAATCAAGAGCCGGGGATCGTTGAGCAATGCCTGGGCGATGCCCACCCGGCGCTTCATACCACCTGAGAATGTTTTGAGCTTGCGCCGGGCCACATTACGCAGCCCTACCATTTCCAATAGCTCGTCCACGCGCTGCTGACGCACCTTGCGCCTGTCCATCCCTTTAAGGATACCGATATAGTCAAGGAATTCGCGCGCGTTGAGATCGGGGTACATACCCAGATCCTGTGGCAGATAGCCAAGCACTCGCTTGATCTCGCTGCGTCCCTTTTCGGTATTGCCATCATGCTCCCCCACAAGCAGCGTACCGCTGGTTGGACGTAGAATGCCGGCCAGAATACGCATCAGCGTCGTTTTGCCGGCTCCGTTGGGTCCCAGCAGGCCGAACATTCCTCCGGGGATAGACAGATTGACGTTTTGCAGGGCATAGATGCCACCGCGATAGACTTTAGAAAGATCATCAATGACAACGTGCATATTTCTTGTGCTCCTTGTGCTTTCTTGCATTTCCTCTATTACTGGCGCGACCATTGCCATTTGAGAATCCCCCAGAGCGCGCACATGACCAGAATGGCAATACCGATCAGCAGGAGCGTACTTTCCACGCCCTCCCACACTGAAGCCTGCCTGATCAAGCTCTCATTCATATCGAAGAAGCCACTTGCCATATAGCCGCCAATGGGAGTCAGTATGGTGGTACTGAGCGTGGGAATGCCCTGGAACGGGCTGAGCATGTTGCCCCAAAACCAGTAACCGACAAAACAAAATTGATAGAGTGGTACCCACATGATCGTGGGACAGGCCAGCGAGAAGGCGGTAATAAACAGGATGCCGGGCAGTGCAATGGTAGCGAACGTCACGCACGCCAACGGCAGCGCCATGAAATTGCCGGTCAGGTAGATGAGATAGCCGATACCAATGGCATAGACCAGCAGGATAGGAATAAGAGTTGCCAGCATACTGCCCAGATATTTTCCGGCCAGGCGAGCGCTAAGGGGACCGGGCATGCTCGTGAAGAGTTCATCGACCCTGGTACGCCGGTCCCGCACCAGGCGATCAGCCAGTAAAACGCCCGCTCCAATGGGTAGAAAGCGGTTGATCATCAGGGTCCAGGTCGCGACGAACGTGGGCAAAGGCATGGTTTTCGCGATAGAGGTGAGGTATGTAGTGGACTGTGAATTCCGGAATATGACGTTTATACACAGCAGACCAATCAGCAAAAGCGTAATCCAGACAGCGGGACGGCGAATCTGCATACGAAACTCGTAACGCAGCGTGCCCAGCAGAACGGAGATTGGGGACATCATTCTTGCGTTGCTCCTTTCAAGAGACGCTCTGTACTGCGCAAGAGCAGCCACCCTACAGGCAGCAGCACGAGCGCCGTTCCCAGCACTTCAAAGCGCGATATAAGCCAGTAAGTAGTAAACTGAGCCAGCGATGCATTGGTGGCAGGCCAGATCAGCAGTGTACTGGGAAAGAGCGAGAAAGGCCGCAGCCAGGGGCTAGAGCCAAAGAAATCTTTGTAGAAGATTTCCAGGACCCAGACTGCGGCCAGCAGTGTGCTGCTGCCGGCACGGCTCTGGATGATCAGCGCGGCACAGAGACCAACCGCCATAAACCAGAGCATGGGTGCCAGCCAGACCATTTGCAGAGTGAGCCACTGGACTACCGGCGGCCAGGTAAAGACGAACGACGGCGGGTAGAGCAGCTTGAGAGGCGCGAGCACATTGATCGCCAGTAGTGCAGCGCAGCCGATCCAGAGAAAGACCAGCACCAGGCGCAGCGTACTGGTCCAGTAGTATCTGCGCGGCATGGTCAGGTGCAACTCAAGCGCGGGGTCCTGCGTCGTCACTGTGCAGGTGATCATTCCGGCCGCCAGCGGCAACAAAATTTCCGGCAGAGCCAGCAGGAAACGCGCCGGATCGGTTTTTATATAGACCAGCAGGAAGGCGAGCAGCGCCGCGCCCAGCAGCATCACAATGGGCGTCAGGAAGAAGCGCTTTCCCATCAACTTGATTTCATAGCGCAAACGATCAAAGATCATGCATCCTCCATATATAGTGGAAATAATAGTTATGATGAGGCGCTCGAAGAGAGCCTGGCCGCGCTCAGCTCCTCAAGCGCGGCTGGCGCGGTGCGTAAAACACGGCGATGGTCAGGCAGAGCGCCGCCAGTATCAGGGTAAGCGGGGTGGTTTGCCAGTAGCTTACATTGACCAGTTCTGGACGTGCGAACTGGTTGGTAAAGTTGATCGATTGTGTCAGTTCCAAGATGATGCCGCTCAACAGTGCGAGCCCAGAACTGAAGAGCAGGGTAAGGGTGAACGTGAGCGAAGAGATGAGCAGCATCGGACCGAGCCAGAGCTGCACGATCTCCCACCAGCTCCCCCCATGCACCAGAGCAACGATGGCGGAGGTGGCTGCCGCGAGAGCAAAGTTGTATAGAATGACCAGCACAAAACGGCACAGCATCACAAGGCGAATCGAAGTAGGCGTTGCAAGCGTGAGCTCAAAGCCGGCATCGTTTTCACTGCCATAAATGAAGGCCGATCCCGCCGCCGCAATCACAATGGTGACCAGGGCCAGTTCCAGGCCGATTCGCTGGATATCGGCCAGGTCGCTATCGAAGTAAAAGGTTTTGACGCACCAGAGCAGCATCAACAGCGGCGTACCGATCCAGATACTTTTATTGATAATTGACAATTGCCGCGTAAAAGTTAACCAGAGATGTAAAAGGCCGTTACGTAACCGTGAGCCGACCGGCTGATGGACAGCGTCAGGGCGCGATTCGAGATCGAGCTGTTGACGCAAAACGACGGTGGCAGCCTCGCGCACGCTGCTATGGGCATCGCGTTGCGCTGTGAGCAAGAGCGCCCTGGGGATGGCTTCTTTCATCTCCGCGAGCGCCATCACTGCCATCTCGCGAACCTCCCAATCGCTATCGTGCAGGGCACGCAGCAATTGATCCTGGGGAGCATTCAGCCTGCCGAGCGCTCGCACAGCGGCAGCGCGCACCAGGCGCTGCTCGTCCTGCATAGCGCGCAGCAGTGGTTCAAGCGCCGCCTGTTCTCGCGTCTCTCCCAGCACGCGGGCCGCACTGGCGCGCACCTCCCAGCGCGCGTCGTGTAATGCTTCCAGCAGTTCCGCCCTCGAACGCGCCGCGTCGATGCTGGCATCACGCTGTGCCAGGCGCTCCCATACGCCCGCGAGGAGAGAAGGCGGAGCGCTGATCTCTGGTCCGGGATGTACTATCTTTTGCTGGCAATGTTCTGACTCCATGTCTCCTCCCTCCTTTCATCTGTAAGCATCGTGCGCAGCAGGCGTATGCCGCGATGAATCGTCGATTTGACCGTGCCTACGGGTTGTTCCAGTAGATCAGCTACCTCTTGATAGCTCATCTCCTCAAAATAGTAGCAGGCCACCGCGATGCGGTAGCGCACTGGCAATTCAGCGACCAGTGCTTCCAGTTCCTGCCGGCGTTCGTGCGACTCAAAGAGCGCTTCCGGGCGCTCACTTTCACAATCCTCGACCTCCAGATCGTCGCCTTCCTGTCGCAGCGAAAGCAGGTGCAGGCGCGCGCCGCGAGCATAATGATTGAAGACGTTGAGCGTGACGCGGTAGAGCCAGGCCTGGAGCTTAAGCGTCTCGATACGCCAGGTGGGATAGTTCTCCAACGAGATGTAGGCACTGATGAGTGCCTCCTGCACGACGTCCTCGGCATCCTGTGGGCTACCGGTCAGGCGCAGGGCCAGCGTGTACAGGCGTGCCTGATAACGCAGCACAACCTGGCGATAGTAACGCGGCAAGTCTTTCGCCAGCAGTCCTGGCAATTCATTGTCGCTCACATCCATAGATACACATTCCTGATCAAAGCATTTTCATCGTTCCTACTTACTACATACCAGGAATGCCGCGATGGGTTGCATAGGGGAAGTTCTAAACAAGAGGATAGGAGGATCAGGTAAAGACTGGCGGCCTGATCCAGAAGCTGTAATCAGGAGAGCAAACGTATTCTCAATAGCTGATCGGGTGTACGCTCTGACGGACTGGCACTAATCCGCGTCTTGAATCAGCCTCTGAGCTCGCTCGACCAGTACATCACGTTGCGCCGTCCACTCTGGCCGAACGACATCACCGGGCACGACCTCCATGACCAGCTTGATACCTTCTCTGGCGACCTGTACCAGGTCATTGAACTGCCTCTCGGTATATTCCTGGAGTTGCGCCCGAGTGACGAGCGTTTCTAGTAATGCGGTCTCAAGCTCTTGCTGCTTTTTCACGGCCGCATTGAAGTCATCCTGCTGTTTCTTGAACGCCGCGCGGATCTGCTCGACTGATAAGTCTTGCCTTTTCATAAAAAAGCTCCCCGGCAAATATCTTTATCCCATACCACTACTAACATATCTGTAATGAAATGTATTATATCCTATTGATATGGATAAAACAATAACGGGTGAATACCTGTCTATGAAGTAAAGACACTGAATGAGCATACAGCCAGTGCTCTCTAGTTGCTTTGGGCTATGGCCCGTGCAAATTGACAGCCGGACGGCGTAATCTGTAAGAGTCGAGTACCGTTTTTTTTCTGAGGAGAACTTGATGGACAATAGCCTTATGCCAGTCATGAACTGGATTGATGAACATCGAGAAGAAGCCATTGCTGATTTGCAGCGGTTCTGTCGTCAGCCGAGCGTCTCCGCGCAAAACTGGGGGATGGAGGAGACAGTGGAGATGGTGATGGGGGCTTTGCGTGACCTGGGGGCCGAGGCCACCCTGGTGCCAACGGGTGGTTATCCGGTAGCTGTGGGGCGCCTGGAGGGCCGCAGTGAGCGCCATATCGCTATTTATGATCATTATGATGTGCAGCCACCAGAACCATTAGAGGACTGGGTATCGCCCCCATTTGAAGCGGCCATTCGCGATGGTTATCTCTACGCGCGCGGCGTGGCTGACAACAAGGGGAATATGGTAGCGCGCATGTGGGCCGTGAAGGCCTGGCTGGCGACTCATGGACAGCTGCCCTGCCGGGTCACCTTCCTGCTGGAGGGCGAGGAGGAGGTGGGCAGCCCGCACCTGGCGGAGTTCGCGGCGGCCAACCAGGAGTTGATCAAGACTGATGGCTGCCTGTGGGAATCGGGATATCGTGACGCGGAGGGTAA